>JAPLFM010000264.1:0-6271 GCA_026390675.1 Candidatus Kapaibacterium sp.
TAGAATTATGAATAGTATGGAAGAAGTTATAGATACGCTTGCTGAAGCTCTTCATCAAATACATGACGAAAAGGAAATAATAAAATCATTATGTAATTATCATTGGCTATATTCCTAATCTTGTTGTATGTTTGGTATTAGCGAATAATACAACTAATTTAGTTCCACTTGAACAATCAACAAATTCCCTTTTATTTGATTTATTCCCCAACCCTACAAGCGATATTTTAAATATTCATTTGCAAAATGATTTCATATATTCTCAAAAAGTACAAATATTTGATTTACTTGGGCAAAAGCTTTTAGAAAAAGATATTCCAATTGGTAGTGAAAACATTGAAATAAATATTAGTAATTTCCTTTCAGGTATTTATCTTTTGAAAATAGGCGATGAAGTGCAGAGAGTGGTGAAGTGATAATGACAAATCAAATAATTCTATTTTATTTTATTAGTTTTTGTGAATTAGTTGAATTATTTGTAATTTAGTAAAGTATCTAAAATTAAAAAAACAATTACATGCCAAAAATTATTAAAATAAATCTAATACTACTTTTATTTTTAACAATAAAAGTAAATGCTCAAATTGATTCAGTAATTACCTTAGCTCAAGGTCATAATGGAAAAGTAAATTGTGTTGCATATACAAGTGATGGTAATAGAATTATTACTTCAAGCTTAGATCATACCGTAAAGGTATGGGATGCAAATAATGGAAGATTAATTTATAATTTTAAAAATGATCATTATTATTCTACATATAATCCTAACTTAGTTGTTTTATGTTTGGCAATTAGTCAAGATAATAGTAGGTTAGTTACTGGGGATTCGACAGGTATTATTACAATATGGGATTTGACTTCAGGACAAAAATTAAAAGAATTTGGAAATACTCATATAGCACTACATAGTATTGCAATTAGTAGAGATTTAAGTAAAGCCATTGTAAGTGGTGATGATAACTCACCAGCAAGAATTTATGATACAAAAACTGGATCTGTTCTTCAAGAATTTAAAGGTGAGAACTTTACTTGTGTTGCTTTTAGTCCAGATGGCACAAAAGCTATTGCTGTAAGTGATCAGAATAATTGTAAAATATGGGATGTGCAATCGGGTAATTTAATAAAAACAATAAGGATAAATACTTATCGTAATAAATTTGCATTAAGTCAAGATGGTAAAACTCTATATAATGTTAGTGAATATAATACATTCAAAATTTGGAATATTGAAACAGGCGATTTAATCAGTTCTTATGATTACAAAGATGAAGTAATACTTGATGTATCTGTTAGTCAAGATGGTAGAGCAGTCGTTGCAGGATTAAAATCTAAATATGATTATAAAACAATTATGCTTTGGGATGCTAATACTAGTTTATTAATTGGAACATATACTGGTCATAATGGTATTCCAACAAAAGTAGCTATTAGTCCTGATGGAAAAAAAATTGTAAGTTCAAATACTGATAGTACAGCTAAAATCTGGGATATTAGTTCCGGAAAATTGATTCGTACTTTAACTGGACATACCTTAGATGTAACTGGAATGGCATTTAGCTCAGATGGAAATAATGTTATTACTGGAAGTTTGGATGGTTCTGTAAGAACTTGGGAAATTAAAACAGGTATCGAAAAACATACTTTTTTATATGATAAATCTAAAGAATCTTCACAAATAACTATTACCAAAGATGCAAGTAAAATATTTGCTCTGAGTGGTTATGCAATTAACATTTGGGATGCAAAAACTGACTCAACTATAAATAAGATAGATTCCCTAAAAAAATTTGATATATATGATGTTTATTCATTTAGTCCTAATCAAAATGGAACAAAGTTTCTATCTTTTTCTCAAAATAATGCTATTAGAATATGGGATGTAAATTCAGGTTTACAAACTAATTTAATTGGTGGATCAGTAAGAGCTGTAAGTACTGTTGCAATAAGTCCCGATGGAAGTAAAATATTTACTTGTGGTGATAATTATGTAAGAATATGGAATGCCTATACTGGAGCTTTAATAAATATCTTATATGGACTTAGTAATGGTGTTACTTGTTTAGCAATTAGTGCTGATGGAAATAGAGTTATTGCTGGTTGTTTGGATAATAGGATAATAATGTGGGATATTAACACTGGTAAAATAATTCCAAATATTCCATATTTTAGCCAATATGAGCCTGGTCATTCACAAAAAGTAACCAGTCTTGCAATAAGTCAAGATGATTCTTTATTTGTATCTGGAAGTGCAGATAATACAGCTATAATTTGGGATGCCATTACTAGACGAAGTGTTTTGACAATAAACAAACATACAGATATAGTTTCTAGTGTTGCTTTCAGTAAAGACAGAAGTAAAATAGCTGTTGGCAGTTTGGATAAAACTATATCAATATGGTCTGGTAAAAAAGGAACTTTGCAAAGATTTTTAACAGGACACACAAATGGAGTAAATACAATTGCGTTTAACAATGACGGAAATAAATTAATATCTGGTAGTTTGGATAAAACTGTTAAATTGTGGGATGCAAACACTGGAGTTTTACTACGAACATTTTCTGGTCATAATGGAAGTATTACAAGTTTGGCTTTTAACCCATTAAATGATAAAATAATTAGTGCAAGTACCGATAGTACAATTAAAATATGGGATGTAAATACTGGCGAATTAATTAATACTATTATAGGTCAGAAATATAGTTTGAATAGTATTGCTATTAGCCCTGATGGAAATAAAATTATAAGTGGAAGCAATAATCAATTAGTGAAAATATGGGATATTAATACTGGTAAAGAAATTCTAACATTTTTAGGACATAAAGATTATGTTGGGAGTGCAGTTCTTACACCTGATGAAACAAAACTTGTTACTGGAAGTTATGATGGTACAGCCAAACTTTGGGATCTTAAAACTGGAACAGAAATTCTTACTTATGCAGGTCATAAAGGAGCTATAATAAATGTTACACTAAGTCCAGATGCTACTAAAGTTTTAACTTGCAGCACTGATAGTACAGCAAAAATTTGGGATTTTAAAAGTGGAAATTTATTAAATACACTAACTGGTCATAAAGATCAAGTTTATTATATCTCAGTTAGCGGTGATGGGAAAAAAGTATTAACAGGAAGTTTGGATAGCACAGTAAAAGTGTGGGATTTTGAAACAGGAAAACTTTTGGCAACATTACCAGGGCATGTTGGTGGAGTTAGAAGATCTTTAATAAATTATGATGGAAGTATGGTTCTAACAAGTAGCAGAGATAATACAACTAGAATTTGGTTTTTAAATTATAATAATACTTCGGTTGAAAGCTCTCAATTATTAGAAAATACATATAATTTTACATTTTATCCAAACCCTACAAGTGACCTAATTAACATTCATTTTCAAAATGAAGTTTTATCTTCTCAAAAAGTACAAATATTTGATTTGCTTGGTCAAAAGCTTTTAGAAATAGATATTCCCGTTGGTAGTGAAAATATTGAAATAAATATTAGTAATTTCCTTTCTGGTATTTACCTTTTGAAAATTGGTGATGAAGTACAAAGAGTGGTGAAGAGGTAGTGGGTAAGTTATTAAACTTGTAATATCAAAATATTCTATTAATTTGTCAATTCAATTTACTAATTTTGTAATTATATATAAACAATCATCGAAATGAAATGCAAACTTCAATTACTAAAATAGGAAATAATCTTGGGATTATGATTCCAAAATCAATATTAGATAAAGCACATTTAAATAATGGTAGTATTGTAAACCTTGATTTCCGCAATGGTAATGTAATTATTGAGCCTGAAATAAATGATAACAGTATAGATGCATTCAATGAAATCCATTTTATCGAATATGGTTCTAAATTAATAAATGGATTTTCACCAAAATATGATGAAGATTATTTGAATGTACTAATTCAAAATGCTACACAAAAATTGAATACTATTGATGATGCAGACGTATGGCTAAGGGAATTAAGAGGCTATTCTGATGAAAGTTAATTCTATTTTATTAGATACTAGTTTTTTTATTAGATTATTAAATGTCAATGATCCACTTCATACAATTACAAAACAATCGTATAAATATTTTTTAAATCAGAATAATATTCTTGTTTGCTCTACTATATCAATTGCTGAGTATTGCGTTATTGGTAGTATTAAGGATTTACCACTCGATAATATTCAGATATTAAGTTTCAACTTTAATCATAGTTTAAGATCAAGTGAGTTTGCTCGAATTGTTTTCGACTCTAGAAAAGAGAAACAAATTGAAATTAATGATAGAAAAATTATTCCCAATGACACTAAGTTATTTGCACAGGCAGATTCAGAGAAAAACATTACTCATTATATTTCAAGTGATTTAGAAAGCCTTAAAATTTACAAATTACTAAACCAAAAAGCTAATATTAACTTTAAATTTCTTGAATTAAGTTCGGATTTACAAGTAGTATTAAATGAAAACTAATTTCACTTTTTGTATTTACCTTTTGAAAATTGGCGATGAAGTACAGAGAGTAGTGAAGAGGTAATGATATAGTCTTGTTTATACTTAAATAAATAAACTAGTTATTTCGAACCTTTGCCACTTAAAAGAACAAAAAAATATCTAGACCAAAATTCAACCTAAAATAGATATTATCAGTAATTGAAAAATCTCAAACTCTCAATAAGAGTTATTTAATTTATTTGTTTCCCAAGTTTTTAAACCTGATGTAAAATTTGGATCTTTCTTTTTAATAATTGCGTCATAATACTTTGCTGAAGTAATATCTCCATAAGCATAAAATGCCTCGCCCATAGTATCTAAATAACTGATTTCATTTGGAAAAATCAGATTTAATAATTGAGCTATTACTATTGCTTTTCGATATTCTTTATTTCGTATACATTCATAAACTGCTGAGTTAAACATATTAGGGTTACGTTTATTTGCAATAGAATTAGTAATGATACTATCTCTTTTATCTATAAAAAAATCTATTTTTTGGAATGCAAAGTCTTCAATTATTGAATAAAAAGGCTTGCCATGTTTCAAATATTCTTTGAAGTAATTGTATGAATATACAGGTGGAAGGTAATCTACTTTTTGATGATCATAATAATTCCCGAGTTTTATCAAAGTATCTATATCTAGTTTTCTTATATTTATAGCTTTGTCCAAATCAGATAGTCTATCACTGAAAAGCATATCATTTGTTTTAGACAAATCCTTGTCGTCCAATGCACACATGCATGATGAATGAAGCATTTTCGTAGCTTTTAAATAGAAAAACAAATAATCTTTGGTAGGTTTGTGTCTGTAAGTACTATCCAAATAAATTGCTTGAATTGGGTTTTTAGTATCTTGAAGTAAAATAGTATCAGCTTTTACAAAAATTACTTGATTATTATATTTATTTGAATCTCTAACCCCTAACAAACCATTACTAAGTGCATAATCCCAATTTTTAAAAGTTGTTACTAATTTTGCTCCTTGTTTAAAAAAAGGTGTTATTCCAGATAAGCTATGCAGATGCCAATGTGAACTAAAAATAAATTTAACTGGTTTATTATTGAATTTTAAATTTAAAAAGTTTATAAATTTTTCTGTTTTAGGTATATCTTCACTAAGGTTTTTGCTTTTGTTCCCACCATCTTTATACATTGGTACTTCTATCAAAGCAAGATAATTTGGATATTCAATTACAGTAGTTTGTTCGTATTGTGCAGTATCCATATTTACAAAAGAAATCTCTTTTGTAAATTGTCTTATTATAAATTGACTATCTTGTGAAAAGAGGTTTGAATAGTGAAAAGCCATTATTAAAAGTAAAACCTTATATCTTAAAATCATATATTTAATCCAAATAATTAATTTTTAAAAACAAAATTAACCAATTAAAGAACTTGAGTCTTGGAAAATATTGCACGACTTTCTGTATTCATTTGGAGAAACTCCAACAAATTTTTTAAATGAGTTAGTAAAATGACTTTGGTCATAGAATCCAGAATCTAATGCTGTATTAACAATTGATTCATTCTCAAGTATCATTTTCTTAGAATTCTCAATTCTCAAAGAAGTTAAATATTCTTGTGGAGATAGCCCTACTAATGATTTGAATATTCGTAACAACTTGAATTTATCAATTTGAAAAATTGTACTTATCTCATTTAATGTAATCTTTTTATGAAAATTTTGATTTAAGAAGCTAATCATATCGTTTTGAAAACTAATATTTCCTAATAAATTTGAATTGTTTTGGGAATTAATGTTTTCATTTATTAAAAA
>JAPLFM010000264.1:6281-7239 GCA_026390675.1 Candidatus Kapaibacterium sp.
AAATATTTCAGAAAGTGAATTTTGAAATTCGTAAGAATCATTTATTATGTTTTGGAGATTTTTAAATTTTTGAATTATATAATTATTATACGAAACTTCGTATCTCGTATTTATTAAATCAAAGTAATTTAAACAATTCTTTTTTATTATGAATTTAGCCAAATCTTCATTGATATAAATTACTTTGTACTTACAATAAGTATCAATATTGCTTCGATTAGAATGAGGTTGAAAAGGAGCCATTAATACTAAAGAATCTGAATTCAATTGAAATTCAAAATTATTAAGATTAAATTGTTCATTTCCAGATTCAATAAGTGCCAAGCTCCACTCATGGTGGAAGTGAGTAGGGAATTCCTTGTTTAAAAAGCTTGCAGATTTCAATTCTATTCCGTCAAGCATTTTCAATTTAGTAATTTGTATTTTGGTTTCAGATTTAAGCATTATAAATTTAAACTTTAAAAACTGATTTTATCTAAACACTTTCAAAATGAAATATTATTTTAAATATGATATAAAATAATATAGCTAATCATAAATTGAAAAAAGCGTAATTTTGCAAGATTGAATTTGAAAGTAAATAAATAAAAGAGTAAAAGTGGAAAATCAAGATTATATTTATGGTAGAAATGCCATATTTGAAGCAATCAATTCTGGGAAAAGAGTAGCTAAAGTGTTTTTGTCATTTGGAGTGCAAGGTGGTGCAATTAGCGCGATTTTTAATCTTTGCAAGAAAAATGGTATTCCAATAGTTACACACGATAAAACCAAATTTAATACTTTAGAGCGGTCTGTATGCCAACATGGCGAAAAATCACAAGGCATAATTGCTTTGATGTCTTTAATTGAAACCTGCGACCTTGAAGATTTAATTAGAATATCACAAACAAGAAAACATAAAGTATTAGTTGCTTTAGATGAAATAACAGACCCCCACAATTTAGGCGCAATAGCTCGT
>JAPLFM010000037.1:0-1715 GCA_026390675.1 Candidatus Kapaibacterium sp.
ATTAATGTTGCCACTAATATTATAAACGGCAATATTGGTCTTTTGAGTTCGACATTACTTTGTTCTTTATTTAAATTTACTAACATAATGATTTTTTTTGATTGCAAGTTAATAGATTTTTACGAAAATAAAAAGATAAGATATTAATTTTATAATAAGTTCTTATCTTTGTGATTCTTTATTCTCTTGATTTCAAATTTTTATTTATGAATATTCTTCATTTAATGCCACAATTCCCAATACCTTACAATGAAGGTGGCAAAATTGTATTATTTAATACTTTTAGGGAACTATCTGAGCAAGGTAATAATGTTACAATGGTTTGTTTTTCAGATGAGCCAATCGGAAAACAGTATTTACTCGAAGCTAATAAATTTGGTGAAGTAATAATTATATCTCATTCTACTAAAAATACTAAATTTAGAATTGCAAAATCTGTTTTTAACCCAAGATCTATATTTTTTGAAAAACACATCAATAAAAAAATTATTAAAGAAGTGTTTAAAATAGTAGAAAAAGGTAATTTCGATTTTGTTCAATGTGAACATTCGCCAATGGGACAATTAGGTCTGGCAATAAAAAATAAATTTGGGATTCCATTTGCAATTAGACTTCATAATATTGAATATGAAATTTGGCAAAGATATGCTGAATATTTGCCAAAAAACAATCCAAAAAGAATTTATGTTGCTGACCAAGCAAAGATTATAAAAGAAGAAGAAATTGAAATTTATGGAAAAGCCGATGTTTGCTTTACAATTTCTGAATTAGATAAATCAAAAGCTGAAATATTAAACCCTAATGGTACTTATATTAACTCTTTTCCAGGTGTGGATATAAACTTTTGGGCTCCTGATAATACAATTAAGAAAAATCCTTACGAAATGGTTTTAGCTACAACATATAATTGGGTTCATAATGTTGATGGTTTAAAATGGTTTTTAGATGAAGTTTTGCCTTTAGTTAGGGTTAGTTTGCCAAATGCATTTATTTCTATTATCGGTAAAAATCCACCTTCTTGGCTTAATGAATATACAAATAAAGGTGTCAATATTGTTGGGTATTTGAGCGATATTAGACCAAACATGAATCAAGCTTCACTTTATATATCACCTCTATTTGTTGGAAGTGGTATAAGAATAAAAATACTTGAAGCAATGGCTTGTGGACTTCCTATAGTATCTACTTCAGTTTCTGCTGAAGGAAATTTTGCTACAGAAAATGAGGGACTTCAAGTAACAAATGATCCAAGAGAATTTGCCCAAATGTGCATTAATAGACTAAATTTTGCTACAAAAGCAAATTCTGATGGTTTGGCTGGAAGAAAATTTATTGAAACTAATTTTAGTTGGAAAGAAAATATCAAAGTAATAGTTGATAAATATAAAGAAATTTTAGAAAGTGTCAGTTAATATCTTTTACTTCAAAATCGAGTAAACAAATGAAAATGTTACATCATCAGTTTATTAAAACAGCTAAAAAATTTAGTAATAAACTTGCAATAGTTGATAAAACTACTAATAAAAGCTTGACTTATTCTAAAGCATTAATTGCTTCATTAATATTAGCTGACAAACTAAAAAAATATGATAAGGGATTTATAGGAATTATGATTCCTACTTCTGCTGGTAGTATTTTAACTGTGTTAGCTTCATTATTAAGTGGGCGAGTACCTGTGATGATTAACTACTCAACAGGTGCAGAAAAAAACTGTA
>JAPLFM010000037.1:1754-3308 GCA_026390675.1 Candidatus Kapaibacterium sp.
ATGTGATTTTAAAATTATTATCACATCTAGAGCATTACTTCAAAAAATTAATTGTAATGAAGTAGATGGAATGGTTTTTATTGAAGATATAATGAAATCTATCAGTGTAATTGATAAAATTAACTTTGCATTTCGCTCTCAATTGCCAACAAAATTACTAATTAGTTTAGTTCATAAAGGTAATGAAGATGATAATGCAATTATTTTGTTTACAAGTGGAAGTGAAAAAGATCCAAAAGCAGTTAAATTAAGTCATAAAAATTTTAATGCTAACTTGCATAGTTTAACCCAAGCATATTCTTTAAATTCACACGATATATTTCTTGCAAATTTGCCACTGTTTCATGTTTTTGGTCAAATAGCTCACTTATGGATACCACTAAATGAAGGTATGACTATAGTTACTTATGCTAATCCTATTGAATATAGAAAAATGTGTGAAATTATTAGAGATGAAAAAGTAACTATATTTGTTGGAACTCCAAGTTTCTTATTAGGATATCTTGAAAAATCTAAAACTGGAGATTTTGATTCTTGTAGATTAATAATAGCTGGAGCTGATAAAACTCCATTAAGCCTTCATAGTGCATATTCGGAAAAGCATAACAAAGTGATTTTTGAAGCTTATGGTGCAACAGAAACCTCACCCGGATTATCAGCTAACAATGTTCAATTTAACAAACCGGGAAGCTGTGGAAAGCCTTTGAATGGGGTCACTTTTTTTATTGAAAACTATGAAACAGGTCAAGAATGTGCAGTAGATGAAATTGGTAAAATCTTGGTGAAAGGGGACAATGTAATGAAAGGCTATTTTGATGATTTTGAACAAACTTCAATTGCATTGCGTCACGGTTGGTATGATACTGGAGATATGGGTTATATCGACAATGATGGTTTCGTTTGGCATTCGGGTAGATTAAAAAGATTTGTAAAAATTGGTGGCGAAATGGTTTCTTTGGTTAAAGTTGAAAATGTATTAGAAAGCCTTTTGCCTCCAGATATAAAATGTTGTATAGTAGAATTACCAGATCAATCTAAAGGTGCAAAGATAATTGCTGCTATTACTCAAGAAATTGATACAAAGGCAATATTACAAAAAATTTCTGAACAGTTACCAAATTTATTTCTTCCTAAGCAGTTTGTTGTGATTGAAGATTTGCCACAGATGGGTAGTGGCAAAATTGATTTTAAAACTACAACTGAATTAGTTAGGGATTTATTAAAACATTAAATATACTATTGAAATTTTAGCAATGATTTATCTTTTGTTTAGTTTTGTTATCTTATATTGATTTATTTCAATAAATTTGCAATAACTATTTAACTATTATTTTTATAGTTTTATTGATAATTCCTTGGTTAAGATTGAGTATATAAAATCCTTGAGATATTGAATTTAATGACTTTTTGATTGTGTATTCACCTGATGTTAATCTCTCATTTAAAAGTTTTAACTCATTGCCATATAAGTCAATTAATTTCAAAGTAACTTCATCATCACTAATTGAATTAAATGAAATATTTAAATTATCTTTATCTTGATAAGTTAGAAAA
>JAPLFM010000031.1 GCA_026390675.1 Candidatus Kapaibacterium sp.
TGCATTATAAAATGAAGTTGTTTCAATACCTATTATTATAGCAGAAATAAACACTAAAAATAAAATAAATCTTTCAATTTTATTTTTAGATTGTTTTAATATGATTGTAAAGTTTGTCATTTATTTTGTAAACTATTAATAAAGATAATCATATAAATTTCCTTTCTAATCCTACTACTTTACCTAATAATTTAAAGTCGTCATTATCTTGAATTTCTATAGGGTTATATTCAGGGTTTATACTTAATAAACGATAACCTCTTTTGCTTTCATTAAATTCTTTAATAAAATACTCACCATTTAGATAAACAGCACTATAATCTCCGTTTACTACTTTTCGATTAAAATCAATAACTAATCTATCACCATGTAAAAAAGTTGGTTTCATCGAATCACCTGATACAACTAACAATAATGGTTCTTTTACTTTTTCTATTAAAAATTTATTAATTGGTTCATAACTATCTCCATCATTGAAAGGTGTGCCATAACCTGCACTGAAAGAACTGCTTAGCGATGGGATTTCTGTATCTTCTTTTGACATTAATTGGTTTATTTTAAATTTCATTGATAATCCTTTATCTATTCATAATTTCAATATATTCTTCAACAGTTAATTTCTTTAAAAGATTGTTTTTAATATCATTTTCATTTTCTTTTAATAATTTTGATTGTACTGTTTCTACAAATCTAGTTTCACCAACGACAACTTCAGACACATTTGAAGTTGGTTTCATTTGTCTATATATTTCTCCTTCACCGGTAAATAACCAGTTTAGGTTTATTCCTAAATCATAAAGCTTTAGAAAAAAATCTTCTTTAGGGAAATACCTACCCTTACAATAATAATTTATATTTTGTCTATCGTATCCAGTAATCTTCGCAAACGCTGACTGCGTCTCTTTTCTATTATGGATTAAATCACTTAAATTTTCAGCAAATGACCTCATTTTATACCAATATTAAAAATATTTTTAAAATATTAAAAAATGTCTTGCATAATATGACACATTGTGTTATTTTTGTCTTAGATAATTTAACAATTATTTAGAAAATGTAACACTTTTAAAGATAAAGCATGACAACAAATAAATCAAATCAAAAGTTACCTAAAAAAAATAGATCAAGATCTATTGAATATAGGTCTGTAATGGCAAGGTTTACACCAGCAGAATTCGAAGAATTAGAATCATACTCTAAAAGAGAGCAACGCTCATTCGCTTCTACTGTTCAATACTTTACATTACAAAAGTTAGAAGAAGTAAGACAAACTGCTTAGAATGTTTTACAAATCATTAATACAAATGTAGTGAAATATTTCACTACAAACAAATAAAATTAAAAAAAATGGAAAAATTAATCTTGAATCTTAAAAAAGAAAAATCCAGAAGGAAAACATTTCAATTCCAAATGGATAGTGATATAGAAAAAAAGCTTGATAGAATTTGGAAACAATTCAGAGATGAATATCCAAGCAAGTCAGATATAATGAGATACTTAATTGATGAAGCTTATCAACAAAATGTAGAAAAATAAAAATAGCGACCTGCTACAACAGAATCGCTACGAGTAAAATCATTCACACACAAATTTAAGGTTTTTTTATGAAAAAATCAAGTAGAAATATGAGGCTTCCTCCTCAAATATATAATATTCCTTTTTTTAAGGAATTCTTAGATAATCTCTGTACCAGTACAGACTTTGATTTCGCTGATGAATTGTTATTTGAATTTGAACTAGCTGTTGCTAATCACTACGGAAAACAAATTGAGAGAAGATTTATATACAGCAAATGATATTGTTCAAAAATTAGGTGTCAGTAGGTCCACTGTTTTTAAATGGTTTGATATGGGAGTTCTTCCTAGAGTTGATGTACCAGGCATTAGACATAAAAGAGTTAGATCTGAAGATTTAAAGAACTTTTTGAAAAAGCTTGGTGAGACTCATCAAGAACAAAAATCTAAGGCTAAGTTAACAAAAAGACAAATGCCTTTCGCTTAAAAAAAATAAACCGCACTTGCAATGCTTCGAATCAAACACAAGTGCGGAAAAACAAAACGTTTTATACACAAATATAAGGAAAAATTGTTGTGAGTATTCAACAAAAAGCAAAACAAATTGAAATACTTGAGACACAAGTTGATAGAATTAAGAATATATCAGCTGTTCCAAGTGATTTGACTTCAGAATTAATGAGCGTAGATTTATTTGATTTCGCATATCAATTAAATCAAAGTGCAATTAATAATCTGATCCCGCAGTATGAATTAGAAATTGAGAGAATTAAACAAACAATCGGAGATTTCAAAGATGAGTGAGAATAAAAAAATTAAAGAAATTTGGAATGGTATGGAAATCATATTCCATAATTTTCAAAATATAAAAAATAACGTTGTTCTAATGCCTAAATGTGAATTAGATAACGAACAAAAAATCAATTTAAGAGAACTTGAAAGTGCAGCTAAACAATCATTTAATGATATGCATACAGTAACAAGCATTTTCAAATCAGCTCTACGAACAGCACTGAGAGATGCTCCTCTAGCTTATTTAGTGAATGAGGACTACAAAGCTTTATTAATCGAAGACTACAGGAAAATTCTAAACGAAACTATAGGGCTTGACTTTGACTATCAGATATTAAATAACGATTTAGAAACAGTAAGTTAAACAAGGTAAATAAAATGTCAAAAGAAATAATTGAAGTGATAAATAACTTCAACCCCAAAAATCTAAATCTCCCAAACTTATACAGATGGGATGATAAGTTTAAAAGATATTACTTTGAGATTGATAATGTAACAGATGAAGTAACATTTTATCCATCAGTTACTACAATCTTAAGTAAAGTGCTTCCAGAGAGTGAATTTTTATCTATGAAAAAAACTGAATTAGGTAAAGAATATTGGACATGGATGAACGAACTTGCCTCTCAAGGTACTTTCATTCATCAAGAATTAGCTGGGTTTTTTGAAACTGGAACTATTGATTTCACAACTATTCAAGATAGAATTAAAAATTATATCTTAGAATCGAAACAACAATATTCAGTAAGCTCTTGGTGTAGAGTCGTTCTTCCTAAAATCATAAGCTTTATCAAATTTGCTGAAGAATGCAATGTAGAACCTATTTTAATTGAGTCAACAGTTAAGTTCAATGATGATAATTTGAAATGGGCTGGTACAATTGATTTACTTGCTTACATTGATATTAACAAGAAAGGATTTTGGGGTGATGTTTATAAGTCAGATGCTACTCATGGAAAGAAAGGTGACCCAAAAGAAAGTACAAAAGTTTTTAGAGAATTATGTTTGATTGACTTCAAATCTGGAACAGCTGATATTGATAGTTATGCAATGCAATTGCAAATGTACAAATTGGCAATTGAACAAAATATGAATATCCAAATTGATAATATTGTCAATGTAAAGCCAAAAGAATATAAATCTGGAAATGT
>JAPLFM010000254.1 GCA_026390675.1 Candidatus Kapaibacterium sp.
GCTGATAGACCACTTATTGAAGTCTCTATAATTTGTTTATTAAGTAAATCAGCATTTTCTTTGCTTAAAAAATCTTCAATTTTTTTGCCAACAATGTCGATAGGTTTTAATGAGTACTTTTCAGGTCCAAAATAATTTAAATATGTTCCATTCAAATCGTGAATTGTAATCATATCTTCAGAACTTTCAAGCAATAATCTTAAGTTTAATTCACTTTCTTCTGCTTTGGTTTTAGCTTGTAGTAAAGCCTTATTTGAATCTTCTAGCTTCTTATTATTTTCTATTAGTTTTTTTTCAGTTTCATCTTTTAAAGTAATATCAGTTATTATAGCAATAGTTCCTATATGATTTCCTGAAATATCCTTTTGGACTCTAGCTGATAGCAATGTTTCTATGATCGAACCATCTTTTTTAACAAATTGATATTCTATATCAGTGCAGTAACCTACTTTGTAAAACTCAGGTAAAACTATTTCTGTAGCATATTTCTTCGATGATTCAGTTAAGAAATCAATAGAATTCTTTCCTATTACTTCTGCTTCTGTATATCCAAATTTATTAAGCCAAATATCGCTTACACTTAATAAACAATCATTGGCATCAATTGAATGTGCCATAGCAGGAAACATTTTAAGATCTGTTATTTTGTTCATATTTTATCTCATTTACTAAACATAATTTATATTTAGAAACAGCTTTTTACTATTTTGAAAGTTATTCAAATAAATTAAAATTTATTAATTTAAATTTAAACTATAACTACACCTAAACTATTTTAATTTACTTAATTAAAAAGTCAAATGCAAATTTTATTTAGCTAATGTATATATAATGTTGTTGAAAAAAAAGTTTAGGTCTTAGCTTTCCCCTCCCGATTTTTATTTATATTCAACTATTCATCGGATGACTTCAAGTCATCCGATGAATTTCTGCTCTTGTCATTCCTTACAAGATTATGTGCTTGATATTGAATAAGTATTTATCCACCGCTGGTAAAATTGCATCAGCAATTTGGAATTTGTTTTTGCATTAATGAGGTTGTTTTTGCATTCGTAGAGACAGGATTCAATCTTGTCTCAAAACAATTAGTAGAACAGATTAAGTGTCTATATTTACATTGTCACCCTGAACTCGTTTCAGGGTATATTTAGGTATTCGCATTCGTAGAGACGCATGATTATGCGTCTCCCATACATTTCAGTAGGGGCAATTCATGAATTGCCCCTACAAGACCGTCATTCCTGCGAATGCAGGAATCTAAACTTTATCCTCCGCTGGTAAAATTGCATCAGCAATTTCATAATTTCATAATTTATAATTCATAATTCATAATTATTATGCAAACCGTTTGCAAACAAATTCAAAATGATTGGCAAGGTGTAAGTTAAATATGTATTTATTTTTGCTTAAATTTATTTAACATTTTTTCAGGTAAAATCATGCAAAACTTCTCTACATCCGCAAAAACATACAAAATAAAAAATGAATCTGACAAAGATTACAAATATTTTGTTCGATTTCTTGAACTTGGTTCTGTTATAGAATTAGCAAAGGAACTAAGAGGAAAAACATCCGAAAGAAATTTGTATTACATTTCAGAAAGAAATAATTGGGTCGAAAGAAAAAACAAAATCCAAACAAGTGTTTCTAATAAAACCTTAGACAAAAATATTGACAAGCTAAACAAAATCCAAAAGCTTGAAATAGGTAATACAATTGACAGTTTATATCTTGTCGAATTTACAATGAACAAAGTAGTTTCAAAACTGCAAAACAAATTGGAACTTCTTTTAGAAAATGAAGATGAAAATATTGACAAAATCATCAAGTTATCAAAAGATATTAATTTGATAGTAAGTCAATATCGAAAAAACAGTAGTAATTTAAAAGAAAAACTTGTAGATCTTGGAATTAAAAATAAACCAAAAGAAGAAGAAGAAAAAGTACTAACTTTTAATTTAAACAAACAAATGGCAGAACTAGAAAACGCATTTAAAGATTTAAAAATTTCTACTGTAGACTTACATAATCCGAATACTGCTTTACCATTTACCGAAGAAGAATATGCCGAAATAGCAGCTATGTTTGAAAATAATCCAGATTATGAAGAATTCGAAAAATCGCTAAATCACTGCAAAAATTGAAGTGATTTTTCTTGTTCCCCATTTTTCAAACTATTGATTACACACAAATATTACAATAATATTTATTAATTTTGTATTATTAAAGTAAGTTATAATTCAACATATTTTTTATGGGGGGAACCATGAAAGAGTGGATAGAAAATGAATTGACGACTTGTAAATTAAAGGATA
>JAPLFM010000247.1 GCA_026390675.1 Candidatus Kapaibacterium sp.
ATAGTAGGTTGCGACATTTTTGTGCAAGATTAAGGAGAAAAAGTAAATGTTATACAAAATCAGTTGTGATGTTGAAATATTCATTAATTTTAGCAATGTGGTATTTAAACAATAAGTTATCTATACTAATTTAGCAATGCCTATAATTTAAATAATAAATTTGGTTTTGCAATTTTAAAATCAAACTTAATATTGTTATTCGCAAATCAATTTGATACTATAAATAAAAAATATAATTATTTCATTTATAAGTCTATAGATTCTTGTAAAACATGGCAAAAACAATTCAAAGTATATGAATCAGATTATAATAATCGAGAAGTAGTTCTTTTTGAAAATAAACAGCTATTATTTTTACGGATTCAATCTGATTTATATTATTCAAAAGAAAATGAATTGAAATTTAATAAGTTAATAAGTCCATTAAATATAAGTAGTTTTGATATTGAAAATGAATATTTAGGTGCAATATTAGAATATGAAAATTTAGCTGAGCCTTATCCTGAATATTATGATTATTGTAGAATATATAAAAATTATTCATTCTATTATGATACAATTGTATTTTTAAAGAACCCTATACCTGATAAAAACAAGACAAAATTACTATATCAAATTTTATCTTTAAAAAATAATAAATGGGTAATTAGATCTGAAGATGGCTTTGAAATTACAGAAAATAATGGAAAAGAATGGTTTCATATTGAAATAAATTCTGATTCAATTTTAGGGTACAGTATGTCAATCAGACCAGATAATTTTATTTATATTTATGATCGTTATAAACCTTCATTTAATCAAATGTTTATAACTAATAATTTTAAAGACTTTATAAGATGTCAAGTGCCTAAAAACTCAAATGGATTTAGAACAATCCAAGCAGTGAATAAAGACATTGCTTACGCTGTTAGTGATAGTGGGCTTTACAAAACCACAGATGGTGGTGGCGTATTTACAGAAGTAGTAGAAGAGATAAAAGAAAGCCAAGAAATAAAAATAAGTAGCTCTAAAAATTCATCATTTTCTTTAGAGCTGAAGTACCCACCAAGCGAAGCAAAGCTAGAGCTTATTAATATTATGGGTGTCCCTTTATTTTCGCAAAGCACATCGTCTCAGCTCATTAATATCAGTTTAGATCCTTACCCCACAGGCATCTACTTATTAAAATATACAGCTAAGCACAGCACCCAAGTATTTAAACTTTTGAGGGAGTAGGTAATTTCCTATATACTTATTTTCCAAACCTAATCTTACTTTCCCATGTCATTTTGATTAATTTCAATCAATGAACTACAAACATTCTTTCAAAGAATTATTCACATTTATATTATTTTTATATGACTAAAATCATAAATTAATAGTTGTACAAATGTTAATTTGTTTTTTGCAATTGCACATTTTTACAAAATCGAATTAAACATAAATAAAATGATACCTTTAAAAAGTGAAACTGTAAGCTACAGAGATAGAATAAGCACTATAGATGAAAGTGGCAAAAGGAAATGGGTTAGGGCTAAAAAACCAAAAGGGAAATTCTATGATAAAAGGACTTTGCTTTCATTTTTTTATTTAGCTATTTTCTTCATTATGCCTTTTATTAGGTTTCATGATAGACCATTTATGCTTTTAAATTTAATAGAAAGAAAGTTCATTTTATTTAGTTTTGTTTTCTGGCCCCAAGATTTAATTATCTTTGGACTAATGATGATAACTGGAGTAGTTTTTATTGCATTTTTTACAGTTATATATGGTAGGATATTCTGTGGTTGGGTTTGCCCTCAAACAGTATTTATGGAACTAGTTTTTCGAAAAATTGAATACTTTTTTGAAGGCAATCATCAGCAACAAGTAGAATTGCAATTATTACCTTGGGGTTGGGAAAAATTTAGAAAAAAGGGTGTTAAACATATTGTATTCTGGGGACTTTCATTTTTGATTGCAAATACATTCCTTGCTTATATTATTGGAACTGATGCTTTATTTCATATAATTAAAGATCCAGTTAGTAGCCATTTAGCTGGTTTTCTTACTATTGCAGCTTTTACAACTGTGTTTTATACTGTATTTACTTTTGTAAGAGAACAAGTATGTACAATAGTTTGCCCTTATGGAAGGCTACAAGGAGTTCTAACAGATAGTGATACAATATTAGTTTCTTATGACTATTCTCGTGGTGAGCCTCGTGGAATGACTAAGAAGAACCAAGTTAGTGATAAAGGTGATTGTATTGATTGTAAAGAGTGTGTGAAAGTATGTCCAACTGGAATTGACATTCGTAATGGTGCCCAACTTGAATGTATTAATTGTACTGCTTGTATTGATGCTTGCGAAGCAATTATGATTAGAATGGAAAGACCTACTGGACTAATTAGATATGCTTCAGAAAATAATATTAAATCTAATACTAAATTTACTTTTTCTTGGAGAATCAAAGCATACACTTCTATTCTTTGTATTTTACTAATCTTAGTTGGTTCTCTTTTATTTACAAGAAAGAACATAGATTCTACTATTGTAAGAGCTGGTGGATTGCTTACTCAAACTATGGCTGATGGTAGAATTGCAAACCTTTATAAAATTAAACTTGTGAACAAGACATATCATGATATTGAAGTAGATTTGAAACTTGAAAATGTGAAGGGTGAAATTAAATACGCTGGCAAGGGATTAAGTGCAAAAAAAGAATCTATTGCTGATGACAACTTTTTTATTATATTAGATCCAAATACTTTACAAAAAAGAAAGAATTTTATAAAAGTAGGGATTTATCATAATGGAATTAAAATTGAAGAAATCGAAACTACTTTTTTAATAATGTGATTTTTAATATAAGAGGATTTATGAGTTGGGGAACTAAAATTGTAGTAATATATACATCATTTGTGCTAATTATGCTTACTATGGTTGTAATGGCAATGAATCAAAAAATAGATCTTGTATCTGAAAATTATTATGATCAAGAATTGCAATACCAAGATAAAATTAATGGAAATGAAAATTTTAATCAAATTAAAGATTCTATTCAAATAAGTATTATTAAAAATAATGAGATACTTATTAAATATCCATTGTTATTAAAATCAAATATTGCAAAAGGAACTGTTCAATTTGTTAAACAATCTGATAATAGAAAAGACTTTATGTCTCCACTAATATTGAACGAACTAAGTGAACAGACTATTAATCATTATTTCCAAAAAGGAATCTACAAAGTCTCGTTTGATTGGAAAATGAATAATAAAACTTACTATTATGAACAAAACTTGGTGTTTTAAGTATGGAAGTCTTTGTTGTAGCATTCACTTTAGGACTTTTTGGTAGTTTCCATTGTATTGGAATGTGTGGACCTATTGCGTTAGCTTTACCTATTGGCTCATATACTACAATTAAAAAAGTAATAGCTATAATACTTTATAATATTGGTAGAGTTACTACATACTCAATAATAGGATTGATAGTTGGATTCATTGGTCAAAGCATATCTTTAGTTGGGTTTCAGCAGTACCTTTCAATTACATTAGGTTCTGTTTTAATAATTGGAGTATTGCTTAATTACTTCTTACCAAATAAACATAAGCATAGCTTTAGTGATACAAAAGCTTTAAAGTTTGTCAAATCCCAATTGGCTATTTTATTTAAACAAAAAAGCATTTCATCTATTTACTTAATTGGTGTATTAAATGGATTTTTGCCTTGTGGCTTTGTTTACATAGCAGTAGCAGGTGCAATTGCAACAGGCAACTATATAGATAGTTCAAAATTTATGGCTGCTTTTGGATTGGGTACTATACCGGTAATGTTAGTTACAAATTTTGCTGGAATGTTTATAAATATCAAATTAAGAAACTATATCAAAAAACTAGTTCCTACATTCGTTTTATTTATGGGATTACTTTTAGTGCTTAGGGGAATGAATTTAGGAATTCCTTTTGTTAGCCCTAAGGCAGATATTGAGAAAGAAGTAGTTGCTCCTTGCTGTAAATAATTCAAAGAATAAAGCCACATCGCTACTTTGCTGTTAGCCAAAAATAGTTTTAAAAAAGTAAATACAAGCAATGATTTAGCTTAATTCCAGATTCTACTTAATTCTGTTTCAACGAGATATTTATCAAATATTGCATCTTTACTTATAATATTAAGGTTCTCACTTAGAGCTTGAGAAATAATTATTCTATCAAATGGATCTTTATGAAATTGAGGTAATTTATTATTAATACAAATATGAGGGAAATTTATTGGTAATAATATTATACCTTCATCATTTATATCTTCTAAAATAGATTCAAAACATTATTAATAAACAACTTACCAAGATTAACTTTAATAGAAATTTCCCATAAACTCGCAATACTAATATAAATTTCATTTTCTATATTTTCAATTATTTCCTTTGCTTTATTACTTATTTCGGAATTTATTTCATTAAACCATAAGAAAGTATGAGTATCTATTAAATACTTCATTACATATAATCCTTAAATTCATCTAATGGTTCATCAAAATCTGAAGTCATTACATATTTTCCATTATATTTACCTGAAACTCTTTTCAAATTTGTCTGGCTTTTAGTTTTTTGAAGATACTCTTTCTTTAAAAAATGGATATAATGCACAGCTTCCAACTGTAAACTTTCTGGAAGTTCACCTAATTCTGATATTATTTGAGAATCTATCATTTCCTTTCCTTCACTAATAATTACAAATATACGAAAGTTTAATCATAATATTTTTAGAATAAATTTTAACCACAGGTAAATTTTTGGAAAAATTTACCAAATAAGTTTTCCAAAGTGTGTTTTTTGTCAAATTTAGGCGATATTTTTTTTGCTCTTCATTTTATTTCCAAATTCATTGATTGAAGTCATTTCAGTTTTTGCAGTGATTTAGTGTTTTTTATGTTTTTTATTGTCGTTTTTTTCTTGTCACCCTGAACTCGTTTCAGGGTATATTTGGTGTTTGCATTTCAAAATAAATCCAATTAAGAGCCCCACTTTTTTTCTCCCCAAGGGGAGAATGAACCAAAACCAAAGTCAGTTTTTGGAAAAATTTTCCAATTCCGTTTTCCAAAGTGTGTTTTTTGTCAAATTTAGGCGATAATTTTTTCGCTCTTCATTTTATTTTCTAAATTGTTGATTTGAAGTCATTTCAGTTTTTGCAATGATTTAGTGTTTTTATGTTTTTTTCTGCTGTTTTTTCAGTCTTATTCTTGTCACCCTGAAATCGTTTCAGGGTATATTTGGTTTTATATATTCAAAAATTAACCAATTAAGAACCCCACTTTTTTTCTCCCCAAGGGGA
>JAPLFM010000025.1 GCA_026390675.1 Candidatus Kapaibacterium sp.
AATATTAAATCTAAAAAATGATACTTGATAAAAAACAATACGAACTTAAAGACCACCTTGGTAATGTAAGAGTAGCCATAGGAGATATGAAGATACCTACCGCTGTGAGAGGACAAGCTCCTTTTGTAGTGGATGAGAAAAGTGTGAGTGATTTCTATCCGGGTGGTATGAGTATATCAGACCGTTCTTGGCAAGGTACAAGCTACCGATACGGCTATAACGCTCAAGAAAAATCCCTTGAAATAGATGCAAGTGGTAACCACCACACCGCTGAGTTTTGGGAGGTGAATAATGCAAGTTTGAGGAGATGGAATAGAGACCCAAAACCAGTAGTAGGTATTAGTGAATATAGTATATTTGGGAATAATCCCATTAAGTTCAAGGATCTTCTAGGAGATAGCGTTCATTCTGATGAAAAGAATTTTAAAAAAGCTGATAGAGAATTAAAAGCTACTTTAGGTGAACAGCATCCATTTAGTAGAAATGAAAAAAATGGGAATTGGGAAATAAATGAAAAATTCGATACAAGAAACTATAATTCTAAACAAATGGAAATCTACAATAGATTAAAGCATTTAATTTTATCAAAAGAGTTGATATATGTGAAATCCATTAAATCAAATTTTTCATTTATTTATCCTAAAATTATTAATCCAAGTGATGGTAGTCAGCCGTATTATGAAACGAAAATCAAAACTTTAGATGACTTAAATGCAAGTGGGATTTCATTAATTAATTTTGCAGATCAACCTTCTAGAGATTTTCCTAAAGATATTTTATTAACTAATCTAATAATTCCTGAAAATATATTATCATATAAAGCACTTATAAGTGAAGAAAGCAATGGTGAAATTACCTATTTGCATGAACTTTTAGGTCACATATATCTTTATATAACAAAACCAAAATTAAGTATGAAAGACAATTTATATTTGACAACTCAAATGGATATTCTTATTAGAAGTATTTTTAAAATTGAATATACGTTTCCTGAAAGTCTATTTCGTGAAGATAAATATTATTACTTAGGTGGTACAAATTTCCATAATGAAAAAGAAGGAATAAGGTATAATGATGAAAATAAAAAAAATAATTAAAAAAATTAGTTTATTTGTTCTTGCAATATTTTTACTTCAAAGTTGCTCATCATTAAAATATAACGATGATAAATTATTAATAAATATGTATGAAGAGAATGTAAATTATAATAAAGTAATGCAAGAAAAAATAGACAATCTAAATTTAGATTCGTCTTCAGATTATATATTCTTTGAAATTTACGATTCATTTGTCGGCTATAAAAAAGACAAAATAAATGAATTTAAAGTAAACCAATATCTATTTATTCTTAATAAAAGTAATGAGAAATATTATAATGATGTTAAAATTTTAAAGTTTACAAATTACAATAAATTTGAAATATTGTCATCTGGTTATGATGTACAATATAGTGGTATTTATTTTTTGGGCATTGCTAAATTAGTATAGATAACTTATTGTTTAAATACCACATTGCTAAAATTAATGAATATTTCAACATCACAACTGATTTTGTATAACATTTACTTTTTCTCCTTAATCTTGCACAAAAATGTCGCAACCTACTAT
>JAPLFM010000252.1 GCA_026390675.1 Candidatus Kapaibacterium sp.
CATTAAGGGAAATTGCAAACAAAATCGAAAAATTAGTTAAAACTCATGAACAAAAAGATATTTGAAAATAGGAATGTGAAAAGCATAAAGCAGTTGTTTAAAATTCATTCCACAAAACTTTTTATAAGACACTTTAAAAGCATTTGGTATCAATATTATTTTAGTAATGATACTTAGTTTAGAACTCATTATAAAATTTTAAAATGATTTTTCATAATTAAATATCATTTAATGTTTTTCTTACAATAAACTCATATTTAGAGTCATCGGTAGCCAAAATTGGAATAAAAATAAAGGGTAATATTACTAATCCAAAAATAAATAATTTAGATTTGCAAAAACTTTTTCCCAAATCTATCATACTTACAATTCCATAATAAATATTCAATAAAAGTATAAAAATTACTAAAAATAAAACAATGGAATTTGAAATAATAGGAAACATTAATTTAATTATGTCAATTATAAAAACAAGAAATGGAAGGAGTACCCACCATCTTGGACGATTAATAATTTCTAGAAACTCTAATTGACCCCATATAGGTATAATAGAAGCAATGGGGTTCCTACCAGCTTTTGTAAATATCAGAAACATACTCACAATAATTATTAAAATTCCAAAAAGAAAAGCAACAAAATAAACAATAGTATCCATTTTTATTTCTCGAATAATTTATTTATAATTTATCAAATAACAATAGTTTAATTAAATTTTGGAATATCTACTTTGTATTCCAAGTTTTTTAAGAAGATCCGATGCTTCTTGATTACCATGTTTTTCAGACAGAATTAAATATTTCTTAGTTTTTTCAATATCATTTTTTAATAAATAAGATTCAGCTAAACCCAACTCAACTTTACCTTACATTTCAAAACTATCTTTAAATCCTTTACTACCAATAGATTCATTGCTCATACTATTTTCAATTTCTTCAAAAATCCTTATGGATTCATTATATTTACCCATATTTAAATAGCATTTACCTTTTAAACATCTAACTTTATTTAACATTTTTTCATTAACCTGACCTAATAATAATTGTTCATTTGATTTATAAATATTAATAGAATTATCAAAATACCTATTTGCTTCAGTAAATTTTTGCTGAAATAGTGATGCAGTACCTAAAGATAAATTTGCATCAAAATTTATCATAGGATAAATTTTAGTGGAATTTCTTTGTGTTAATAATCTTAATTTATTAATCTCATTGATATTTAAAGTTCTTGTATAATTAACAATATGATTCAAAGTATTCACAGTAGGCAAATTATTTTTTATTTTAATTATTTCCTCTAATTTATTTGATGCTTTCCCAAGATTCTTAAGTTCAAGATAATTAAGTGCAACTATATATTTTGGAGTTAAAAGTTCTGGATGATTTCCAATAAACACTTCCAAATATGTATTACTCAATTCATAATTTTTAGCAATAATTTCTTTCATTGCCTGATTAAATATTGCCCCATTAATTTGATTTGCCTCAATATTTTGTTTTTTATTACTTAATCCATAAAAGGGATTATAATAATTATTAATTGATATTTCAGTATATATTTGTGAATCAGACTTTTGAGGAATATTAATGTTATTATAACTTGGGTTTATCATCTCTTTAAATTGCCTAGCACTTTCTATTCTTTCTGATTCAATATATTTAACAAAAACTGTAATTAAAAGTGAAAGTATTAAAATTACTATCACCCCCCAATTAATTTTGTTTTTCATTTATCAATACCTTGTAAGTTATTTTAGTTTTAGTTTCCAATAATGATTTATTTCGGCTAGTTTTCAATTATAAACAAATTTATAATCCAACATTTTTTATAGCATTTTTTTCTTCAAAATATTAAATTAAAAAATTATGTATTAATTTAAATGTAAAACTTATTAATAAAATATCATTTTAAATTTATATATTTTGAGTATTCAAATATAAATATTAAATCGACAAATTTCAAACATTTTTAAATTTTACTATTTCTTTTCTAAAATTTCACCAATTATTTTTTTGAGTATATAGAAACTTAACGAATCTTACTAGCAAAAAATTAACTACAAAGTCCTGATTTGTACGTAATTTGTACGTTGACTTTTTTGGAATCGTCGCAACTATTTGATTTATATATAGTTTGCAACAAAGCATAGTACACCCTAGAGGAGTCGAACCTCTAACCTTCTGATCCGTAGTCAGATACTCTATCCAATTGAGCTAAGGGTGCAGCTAAAAATATTTTAAGCTTGTGGAGCTACTGCTGGTTTCATTTTATTAACAAAGTGAGCTAATTTAGATTTTTTATTAGCTGCAGTGTTGATATGCAAGATACCACGAGCAACTACTTTATCTAAAATTTTAGATGCTAAGTTAAGTTTTAATGAAGCATCTGTAAATTCTGTTGCTTCACGAACCGCTCTAACTGCTTTTTTGTAAGCTTTTTTATTTAAGCGATTGTAGTAATTTCTTTTTTTTGTCTGACGAATTCTTTTAATTGCTGACTTGTGATGTGCCATATTTTTTAAATACTTTTTTGTAATTTATAAATTTTGTAAGCAACAAAAATAATAAAATAATTTTAAATAGTCAAGATAAAATGAATATATACAACAAACATTTACAAAAAACTCAGCTAATTGCTGATTTAAGAAACATATTAGGCGTTTGGGAGGAAATTTTTGAGGATTATCTTCCTAAAACGCAATATAAAGAAAAGGATTATTATACTGCCTGCATAATAAGTTTAGAATCTGATTCGATTTCAGATAAAGATTTTATACATTCTTTGCCATTTTTAATTGAAATTAACTTAGAAGAAGAAGGTTATTTCAAACCGTTAACTATTAGAATGGAAAAAATTGATTTAAGACCTTTTGAAATGGAACAGAAAAGGGCTTTAATTATAGTATCAGACAAGCTTAACATGTTAGATGAAATAATAAATAATAGAAATCAAGATGATTTGCTAACTTTTTTATAATTACTCATATCTAAGTGCATCTATTGGGTCTAATTTTGCTGCTTTGTAGGCTGGATATACTCCAGAAGCTATACCTAATGCTGTGCAAATTAATAAACTAATTACTATCCAAAATATTGGAACAGTTAATTTCATACCAACTAATGCACCAAGAGTAAAAGCAAGTCCTACTCCTAAGATAATTCCAATTATTCCACCTATTTGACAAAGTGTAATTGTTTCAATCATAAATTGCATCAATATCCAAGATTGCCTTGCACCAACCGCCTTTCTAATACCAATTTCTCTAGTTCGTTCTTTTACTGCTACAAGCATAATATTCATTATCCCAACTCCAGCAGCTAAGAGTGAGATGAAGCCACATATAAATCCAAAATATGCAAGGTATGATGTAAAACCAGAGAACTGATCTGAAATACTTTCATTTGTAGCCACTTCAAAATCATTATCTCCACCGGGTTCAATATTTCTAATACTTCGCATTATTCCAATTGTTTCATCCATTGTAGGATTGAGTGCAAGTTTGCTATCAGCTCTTATCATTATTCCTAATGATTCCCATTCACTTGAATAATATTGCATAAATGTAGTTACTGGTATAATAGCGTAATTATCTTGACTTTGTCCGAGCAATGCACCCTTAGTTTCTCCAACTCCAATTACTAAGTAATTTTGACTTTTAATTCTAATTGTTTTTCCAATTGGGTTTATATTTGGAAAAATCTTGACAACTAAATCATTACCAATTACTGCTACATTCTTTTTATTTTGAACATCATATTCTGTTAAAACTCTACCCTTAGCTATTTTAAGATTATAATTTAAAAAATAATTTTCATCTACTCCTGCAACTTTTACATTACCATCTGTTTCTAAATCACCGCTTTTTATCTTATATCCATTTTTCTCAGAGAATGTACAAATATTCTGAGTTGTTTTCATTCTCTTTTTAAGTTCTTTTACTTGAGTAAAATTAATTGCTTTCCTGCTCATTAATTTTCTCCAAGATCTACCACCACCACCTACTAAAGGCATTTTAGTAACTAAAAAAGTATTTTCGCCCATTTCATCTAATGTACCACTCACAGTATCATTTAGTGAGTCTATTAATGTACCAACCCCTATAATTGAGAACACACCAATTGCAATGCTTAAAAGTGTTAAAGAAGCTCTAAGTTTATTAGCTCTTACACTTTCAAATGCCATTAAAATACTTTCTTTAATATTCATTTAGTTTACTCATATCTAAGAGCGTCAACTGGATTTAGTTTAGCTGCTCTAATTGCTGGCATTAGTCCAGCCAAAATTCCAACAAAAATCGAAACAATTGTTGCTATTACTAATAATTCATAAGGCAATATTGGAGTTAAAAAAGTTAAATCTGGGTTGAATGATAAAATGACTTGAACAGATCCATACACTAATAAAGAACATAAAATAATTGATAATATTGCACCTATCAAGCATAATATTGATGATTCAATAATAAATTGCATCAAAATAGTACTATTTTTAGCTCCAACAGCCTTTCTAATTCCAATTTCTCTTGTACGTTCTACAACGGATACGAACATAATATTCATAATACCAATTATCCCTACTAGAAAAGAAAGCATAGTCATTCCAATTCCAACAGAATATACTACAGCTTTTATTTGCTTAACAGAATCTTCAAATGTTTTGGTTTCATTTATTGAAAAATCATCTTCTTTTCCAGGTTGATTATTTCGTATTGTTCGCATAGCACCTTGTACTTCATCTCTAACTTTATCCATATTTGCTTTGCCACCAGCCTTGACTGCTGCAGAAATAGATCTAAAGTTATTTCCAAAAATCTTCCTAAAAGTTTTAACAGGTATAAAACATTGATTGTCAATAAAACTCATCATAACTGTTCCACGCTTAACAACTACACCAATTACTTGTAACTTATGACCGTTAAGTTTGACAAATTGTCCAAGAGGATTTTGACCTTTAAAAACATTTTTTACAACAGCATTGCCAATTACAATTACATTAGATCCATATTCATCTTCCATCTCATTATAATATCTACCTAATTCTATAGATCCAGCTGGAGTTTTAGCATTTTCAAAAGTAGTACCCACAAGTGAAATTCCATTATAATTTTCACCATTATATGTCATTGTACTACCCCATTTATTTAGATTCGGTATTATTACTTCAGCTGATTTTACTTTTTCTTTAAGCTCAATCGTTTGTTCGTATTTAATATCTTTTCTATTTCTCATCTTTTCCCAGTTTCCGCCTCCTGACCATTCATATTTATCAACAAAGAACATATCTTCACCAATAATATTAAATGTATCTGTCAATGCCCTATCCATATTATTAATTAGCCAACCCATTATAATAACAATAGAAATACCAATCACAACTCCTAAAGAAGCTAACAAAGATCTAATTTTATTAGAATTTAAAGCTTCAATAGCAAGTAAAATCGCTTCATATATTTCAGATAATTTTATCATTACTACTCGAATTTTACATAATTAGGATTTACTTCATCTTTTTCAATTAAACCATCTTTAATTCTAATGATTCTATGAGCGTATCTAGCAATTTCTTCTTCATGAGTTACAATTATAATTGTATTACCTTTTTTCCAAATTTCAGAAAGTAACTTCATAATATCTAAGCCAGTTTTAGAATCTAAATTCCCAGTTGGTTCATCGGCTAATATTATTGAAGGTTCTGTAATCAAAGCACGTGCAATAGCCACTCTTTGTCTTTGCCCGCCAGACATTTCATTTGGTTTGTGACTGCTTCTATCAGTCAATCCAACACTTTCCAAAACTTGTTCTGCTCTTTCTAATCTTTCATTTGCTTTCATTCCAGAATATACAAGTGGTAATTCAACATTTTTCAATGCACTTGCTCTTGGCAACAAATTAAATGTTTGAAAAACGAATCCTATTTCTTTATTTCTTATTTCAGCCAAGTCATTGTCGTCCATATCTCTAACATCTAAGTTGTTAAATAAATATTTGCCACTACTTGGAGTATCTAAACATCCTAAAAGGTTCATCAAAGTAGATTTACCTGAGCCTGAAGGACACATGATTGCAACATATTCATTTTTATGAATATTCAAAGTAATATCTCGCAATGCATAAACAACTTCGCTACCCATTTGGTAAACTCTAGATATATGCTCAATTTCAATTATAATTTTATTGTCGTTCATTTGTTTTAATCTTACTTTTTGGGTTTGTCTTTTGCTTCTGTACTTTCAAGTTTGATTTTTGAATCATTCTTTAAAGTCTTGCTAACAGCATTAAAATTTCCACTAATTATTACTTCCCCTTCATTCAAACCAGATTTGATTTCTATAAAGCCATTATCAGAAATCCCAGTTTCAACATATTGTATTTTTGCTACACTTCCTGCTTTTTTAAAAACTAAGGCCTTTGGTTTTGTTTTTTTTACTTTTACTTCTTTACCATCATCTTCATCAGATTCTTCTTTTTTATTAGATTCTTGCATTTTAGTTTCATCGGTTCTAACTGTTACAGCCATAAGAGGAACTGAAAGTACATTTTTGTGAACATCAGTTTCAATATCAACACTACAACTCATTCCCGGTCTAAATTTTTCGCTTGGGTTTAATACCCTAAGTTTAACTTTGAAATTTGTAACTTGATCTTGAACAGAAGTTGCAGATGCTATTGCAGCATTACCTATTTCAATTACAACACCAGTAAATTTTTGTCCATTTAATGCATCAACTTCTATTCTTGCTGTATCACCAAGTTTCACTTTAATTATATCATTTTCATCAACATCCACCATAGCATTCATTATTGACAAATCAGAGACTCTCAATAGCTCAGTCCCTTGAAACTGTTGAGTACCAAGCACTTTCTCGCCCTTTTTTACATTTAATAATGTAACTATACCATTTATAGGTGAGTAAATACTAGTTCTATTTGCACTACTTTGAATTTGTTTTAATGAAGCAACAGTTTGATTATGTCTTGCTTGAGAAGATTTAATAGTAGATTTTGCTTGTTCAAATTTAGTTTTTGCAGCTTCAAACTCTTGTTTTGAGATGAATTGTTTAGTAAAAAGCTTAGTTGTTCTATCAAATTCTGCTTTTGCCAAATCCAATGATGCTTTTGAAAACTCAATTTCATTAGATGAAGCATCAACACTAGCTCTTGTTTGTTCTAATTGAGATTCAATTATATCAGGTTTAATACGAGCTAACAATTGATTAACTGTAACTTTATCACCTTCTTTAGCATTTAAAACAATAAGTTCACCACTTGCTTCTGATGATACTTTTACTTCAGTTTCAGGACTAATTTTACCAATAGCACTTACTATTTGGATAATTGTTTTTCTTTCTACTTTAGTAGTAGTAACTTCAACTACATCTTTGTCTTTTTTCTTAATTGAAAAAACTACCAATGCAATTACTGCCAAGCCCACAATAGATAAAGTTATTATCAGACCAGTTTTCTTTTTCTTCTTTGCCATTTTATTAGACCATTAAATTATTCATTGATTAAAATATTCGATTTTTTATATACTGCAGTTTTAGCAATCATATCGTGAAGAGTTTGCCTTTTCATACCAAATGCAAATAGACAGGATATAATATATAAAAACCCATAACCTGAGTTAAGTAAATTAATTATCATTTCTGAACTAGCAGAAAGATTACTTATAATTAATGGAATAATTACAAAAATCATACTACCACTTTTTAAACTAGCTCTAATTATCAATTGTGATATTTCTGCTTCTTCCCTATTAGCCGATCCAATTTGCAATCCCATTATCATTTTACCAATTGATGTAGCCATTGAAACTTCAATTGCAATATAAATTAAAGAGATGAGCAAACTAATAGGTGCCATATTTTTACCTAACTCTTTTGAGAATTGAGGGTCCATAAAAGCACTAAATCCTTTCGAAATTATATCATTGTAGTAACCTAATAAATAAGCTATTAAAGTCGAAATAACTAATATCAAAATTGCATCTATAATGAAAGCAACAAATCTAATTCCAATTTGAGCCCTAAATCCATACTCATAGTTATCCCCAAAGTGCTGACGCATAAATTGGTCATATTCTGGCGAGCCTTGCTCTGGAACTTGTAAATTTTCGTTCATAATCAAACCCTTTAAAATAAATGTTTAATAGTTACCAATGTTAAATTCTAGCTCTCTTTTCACTGAAAGGAAATTATATACTGCAGAAATTCTATTTATTTTTGCTGTTACAAAGTTAGTATTAGCTAACGTAAAATCAGTAATATTACTTGTACCTACATTAAATCTTTCTTTAGAGCTTTCATAATTTTTCTCAGCAGATACAATTGACTTTTTTGTAATTTCAAGTTGTTTAATAGCGGCTTCAAGATTTAAAAAACCCGATTTCAGGCTTGTTCTTATTGTTTGTTCTAATTGATTTCTATTAATTGTTGCTTGTTGAAGTTGCAAATTGGCACTTTCAACTTGATAGCTTGTTCTATATTGGTCAAACAGTGGAACAGACAGAGACAATCCAAAATAGCTTCTACCTATATCAAAAGCAGAAAGCTCAGTATTGTTCCAATTCCAGCCTCCTGAAGCATTCAAACTTGGTAAATATGCTGCTTGAGACATACTTACACCTAATTTAGCCATTTCTACACTCGAATTTGAAGATTGTATGTCATATCTTGTTTGAATAGCTCTATCTAAAGCTGAACTAAAACTTCCAATGTTCAACTTAAAATCTTTAATTTCATTATCAGTCAAATTTTCAGCTATGCTATTAAGTTTGAAATCATAATCCAAATCAGGTTTGATTCCCATCAATGATAATAATATAGCTTTTGAATTATTAAAATCATTTTCAGATCTCACTAGGTCAAATTCTCTATTACCTAATTCCGCCTCTTGTGCATAAACATTATTTATTGGAATTGTACCAGCATCTAAAAGAGCTTTTAGTCTATCCAAATCTGCTTGACCTTGTGTCATATTCTCTTGACGTATTTTCACAATTTGAGCATTTCTTGTTATATTTACAAATTGTTTATAAATTTCAAATTTAGTTTTTTCAATTGTATTTAGTAGTGCTTTATCAGTATATTCTTGATTTTTATGAGATCTTTCATAATTATTTTCTCTATTAAAACCATCAAAAATAGTATAATTTGAATAAGCGTTCAAAGAAAATGAATTTGGTACTGCTTTACTTCCAGGAGTTGTAATTACTTGACCTCCAATATTATACGAAATTGGTCCACCATCTTGTGCATTTAAATGGCGATTATAACTCATGCTCATATTTGCACTTGGAAGGTAAGCACCTCCAGCTACTTTAGCATCTGCATCTGCAAGTTTTTTTTGAGAAGAGCTTAATTTTATATCAAAGTTTTTTTCAAGTGCTATATTAATACAATCTTCCAAACTTAATACTCTTTTTTCAATTGCATCTTGAGCAGTAAGACTATTTATAGAAATAATTAACAACAAAAACAGTAATTTGATTTTCATTTAACACCCAAGTTTTTCAATTTTATTCTTTTTAATATCATTTTAATACGATTATAAATTAAAATAAGTTTCAATATTATTTATTTTTACAAAATTTAAAATTTATTTTACGTTTATAGCATTGTAAGAATTACTAAATTAATAAATTATCGAGTAAAAATAATGAAATTAAATCCTGAAGTTAAAAGTGTATGGAGTGTTGGTATTTTTTTATCAGTTATTTTTTGGACAATAATTATTTCTCTTGTTGATTATATTGTACTTAGAAGAATTTTAGAGATTGAACTTATTCGTTTTGGGATAATAGAAACTATTGTTTTTATTATAGGATTAATATTTACTTTTGTATATCCACATTTTGCTTATAAATATTGGGATTTTGAAATTAGAGATGACGATGTTTTCATTGAACATGGCGTTTTTACAAGAATCAAAACTCTTGCCCCATATAGTAGAATTCAACACATAGATGTAAGACAAAGAATATTTGAACGATATATGGGATTATCAACTTTGATTCTTTATACTGCTGGAAGTAGAGGAATTGATGTATATATTCCAGGTTTGCCATTGTATTTTGCAGAAGAACTGAGAGACAAACTTAAAAACTATATCAAGGAAGATATAGTATAGTGGATAATTTATATTTAGTTTAAGACAAAAGGCTGAGTCCTTTAACTATGTTGTATAAAGCCTTTGCAGCTTTGCCAAGCTATGTACTGCCTTTTTATTTTGCTTTTACTGCAAAAAGCTCAAGCGAATTTATATTTATATTAATTTCATTAGCATTTGCTCTCATTGCATTACCAAGTATCATATTAAAATATTATTACTTTACATTCAGTATAAATGATAAAGAAATAATAATAAAGTCCGGTGTTTTTGCTCGTAATCAGAGGAATATACCATTTGAGAAAATTCAAAATGTTTTTTCTGAACAAAATTTCCTTGCTAGGATATTAGGTATAACCAAACTTTCTATCGAAACAGCAGGTGATTTGACTACTGAAGGATTACTAGAATTTGTAAGTTTGAAAAATGCAAAAATAATTTTAGAAACAATTAAACATTTCCAAACAGAAGCACAAACTCAAATTAAATTAGTTGACGATTTAGATGCTCCTATATCAGAGGAAGTTGAACCAAAGCTTACTGATAGTAATGAAAAATTAATTTATTCGCTTGATATTAAAAATTTGTTTATTTATGGTATGTTAAACTTCAGACCAGCATTGCTTATACTTGCTTTTTGGTTCTTATCTTATATCTCTCAATTTTTTCAATCAGAATTAGATATTTATTCAGACAATGTTAAAGTTTTATATAATACTTATATCACTCAACATAGCTATATTGAGTTGGGTTTATTGGTTTCATTTGGTCTATTTATTGCTTTTTTACTTTCTTGGATTTTTGATATTTTACTTACTGTTAATTCATATTACAATTTCAAACTTACTAAGCAAAATAACAAATTATATGTTTCACGAGGTTTGATAAACAAAAGTCAAGGGACAATTCCAATTAATAAATTGCAGATGCTTGTTATTACTACTAATTTCTTTAGAGAAAAGCTTAATTACTTTGGTCTTAATTTGGAAACAGCTGGATTCGGTGGGAAAATGATGAAGAATCCTGAAGTTGCTGTTCCATTTGCAAAATTTGATGTTATTTACAAACTTGCTTCTTCTATTTATTCGTTTGAGTTTCCTACAGAATTCAAAAAAGTCTCAAAGAAATCTATTAGAAGGTCAATTATCAGATATTTGATATTACTAATTCCTATAGGTTTCGCGTCATTTTATTTCTTTAATATGTTCTTATGGGTTATTTTATTTATTCCAATAGTTTCATATTTAGCAATTTTACAATGGCAATTTAGAGGGTATGTTGTCTCTGAAAACAAAGTTTTTATAAAACAAGGTTTTTGGAATCAAAAAATCACAATTATTCCATTAGAAAAGATTCAAACTATTTCAGTTTACTCTAGTATATTTCAGAGATTAATTGGGCTTTCTTCAATAAATATTGATACAGCAGCAACTACTTATACTAATGATGCGTCAATAATTGATATTGAAAGTGAAGAATCTTTACAAATATTTATGGAATTATCAAAAAGTTTCCATAAATTGAAAGCAGAAAAAATTCTCAAATTAAAAAACTAAATATTATGCTTAATCCAAACATTATAAAAATTATAGATAAACATATCCACTCTAATTTATATGTTGTATATAAAGAAGCAAAAACTTTTAAGTTAATGCATTGTAAACTAAAAAATATGAATGCTGACAAAATATTAGTCCAAGACTTAGCTACAAATGCTCCTGATCAAATGATAGATTTTATTGAGAATAACAGACCAAAAATATTAGCTATGTATAACGCTAATGGAGTTAACTTAGTAAATCCAATGAATAACGAACATCTTGGTGCTAAATTAAAAAAGAAAGAAAATCAAGGAACTATAATTAGCAATATGAAGCCTCAATTAAAACATCATATAGCAATTGTATTTAAACAAATGCTTAAATTCTATTTAGTCAATGGTGAATTAAGTAATATGGGTATGGTTGATTTAGTTGTAAAACCAGCACCTTTTTTTAATTCAGATCAAGTAATTTCATATAATTCTGTAATGCATGTTTTTGATGAACATGGTAATGATTTAATAGCAATTTAAATAAGAGAAAATATATGTCTTGGTTCAATCGTACTGACAAAAATATTGATTCTAAAATAAACAAAGATATGCCTAGTGGTCTTTGGACAAAATGTACTGCATGTAGTGAAGTAATTTATAAAACACAACTTGAAGAAAATTTATTTACTTGCCCAACTTGTAACTTTCACTTTAGAGTTGGAAGTTTAGAATATATAGAAATACTATTTGATGAAAATACTTTTACTGAAACTAATCAAAATGTTCATTCTGTTGACTCTTTAAATTTTGTAGATACAAAAGCATATACAGACAGATTAATAGAAGTTAGATCTAAAGTTAAAGTAAATGATGCTTTGACTACAGGTTATGGCAAAATGAATGGTAGCTTAGTTTCATTTGCTTGTATGAATTTTAATTTCATCGGTGGATCTATGGGTTCAGTTGTAGGTGAAAAATTTGTTAGAGCTGCTCATTATGCACTTGATCAAAAGATTCCTTTTCTTATGATTTCTGCTTCTGGTGGTGCCAGAATGCAAGAAGCTGCATTATCTTTGATGCAAATGGCAAAA
>JAPLFM010000091.1:0-462 GCA_026390675.1 Candidatus Kapaibacterium sp.
ACCTACAAAAATATCTTTGTTTGTATAATCTATTTTTACTATTTTGCGTTCCATAGCTTGACCTATAATAGTTTGTAAAAAAAGTGATTTCTTAAAACTTTTAAACTATTTGGTCAGGCTTATATTTTAAACATAATATCTTCTCCACGTCTGGAGAAGGGACAATACAATATTGATTTGACGTTAAAAATATGTAGATATTGCATCTTCTTCATCAATGCACCTTAATAAAATTAAGAGCTGGATAAATAATTTCATTATTGAGTTTTATTTGCAGGTAATAAGCACCTTGAGGCAAGGAACTTATATTGTAATTTTTACTACTTTCTCCCAACTGGAATAAACCATTTTCTAGTACCATCAGTTGACTGCCACTTATATTATATAATGTAACCATTAAATTTCCACCATTTAATAAATTCATGTTAACATTTAAAGAATGAGTATTTGCTTGATAATTTG
>JAPLFM010000091.1:468-1716 GCA_026390675.1 Candidatus Kapaibacterium sp.
CTGGATTTTCATTTGATACTCCAGTCAAGCCATTAATTCTGAATGCTTGAATTCGAGAGCCAATGTTTGAGTATATAACATTTGAATCGAATAAATCAAAATTAAAATTGTCAGTTCCACTTTCTAATAACCACTTAACTTTCCAATTTTCCAAATCAAAATACGATAAGCCCGCTTTACCGCCTCCACCACCAAGAAAGAGTAATTTATCATCAGTGGAAAATCTAAGTAAAAGTGGTTCGTTATTTAAATTAGAAAGACTTTTAACAACTTTCAAGGTAATTAAATCTAATATTTTAATTGTATTATCATTTTCAGTTGTCATATAAGCAATTAATTTCTGATCATTTGAAATTGCTAATATTCCTTGAGGAGTTCCCTGTCCTCTGATTAAATCGTTTTTGTCAATATAGACTACTTTCCCATTTGAATCTAAGACTACAAGCTCGGTTATATTGGGATAAGGTGGACTTGAAGATAACTGAGTACTTGAATTGTAAATTACATATTTATTATAACTAGAAAGTGCTACTTTACGAACTTGAACATTAGGTAGATTAAAGTAATTACTTTCATTGTATTCTTTAATAATTTTTTTCTCTTTTGTGTCGTAAATAGAAATTCTACTTGTATATGAAACAATAGCTCTATCTATATTTTTATTATAAAATAAATTATAGTTTTTTATATCATCTTTAAAAATGGTATCTAAAGTATTCTTATTTATTATTTTAGTTGTAGGTACTTGATTATGAATAGCAGAACTAACCATAAGTAGATTTGTATCATTCATATAATAAGTTTGCCAAAATTCTTCATTTACAGATTTTTTTTGACAAATTTCACCTGTTTTTGAATTGATATGAGCTAAATAGTATTTGATGTTACTTTTGTCATTATCATTAATATATGATAAAAGAAGTGAACTATCAATTGGATTTTGAGCAAAACCTATAAATTTTCCCATTTCAGGTGAAGCTCCATATTGTATCTGCCAGAGAGTATCTAACACATTTTGTGAATACGTAAAAGATGAGCAAAATACAAGCAAAGCGATTAAAACAAAATACTTCTTCATATATTTACTTTTTTTAAATATTTACAAAAGTTACAACTTTCAACATACTAAAGACACTTCAAACACAAATAAGGTTACAGATTATTTTAAAAATCATTGTTGTCCGATAAAAATACAATTTAGTTAAAATAATCTTTTAATCCATAGAAAAATCAAGGATTGATATGCTA
>JAPLFM010000265.1 GCA_026390675.1 Candidatus Kapaibacterium sp.
AGTAAAAACTTTAGTTTCCTGCATTCGCAGGAATGACAGAAAAATGACTTTGGTATTGGTTACTTCCTCCCCTTGGGTGAGGATTGAGGTGGGGTTCTTAATTGGTTGTTTTTTGAAAACCAAAAGCTGGATACTTCACTTTGTTCAGTATGACCAAAAATGACAGAAAAAAAATGAAAAAAAGCAAATTCACTGCAAAAATTGAAATGAATGAATTTAGGTAATATATTGATAAATAATAAGTTATGTTAAATTGAATCAAAAACATTTATTCATTAAAAATGTCTTTTTATTTGTCACAAAAAACGCACTTTGGAAAACTTATTTGGAAAATTTTTCCAAATTGAGACAGCAATTGGGTCAATCTACCCTCTTCCGCCATCTTTATTTTGTTCTTTGAAAACTTAACATTTTCTAAAACTTTTTAAGGAGTATTACGGCATTACCACCAAAAATCTAATGTGTCAAGTTTATTTTTATTATATCTTATTTGTCGATAATTTCTAGAGTCTTTATAAAAATCAACACTAAATAAAGTGCCAATTGAATCATAATTATTAATACTCCCATTTCCATCTTTAAAAGTACCAATTTCTAAATCTTTCCCATTAATATCTTTCATTAAAGTACAATTATAAAACTTCTCATTTTTCATTTTTCTAACTTCTTTGCTTTGTCCATTTTGATAAAAACCTAATATTTCTAAAGTTATACTATTCTTGATTTTACAAAAGCCCATTATACTACCGTCATCATAATAAATTATATTTGAATTTCCCACTTTACCATAGTTAAAATTTGATTGACTTTTTATATTACCATTTTCATAGTAAAAAGTATACAAACCATGTATTTTGTTTGTATCCTCTTTTAATACATAATATTCACAGATTTTTATTTTGGACTTTGGATAATAAATACTTTTTTTAATTAATTGAATTTCTCGATTATCTTTAGAACAGCTAAATAAAAAAAGAATTACATATAATTTTAAAATGTTTAAAATTGATTTTTTAAATTTATTCAATATTTTCATAATTTTCAATTTTATTATTAATGTCAAATGTTTTTATTTTTACAAACATAACAAAAAAATATCAAAGTTACCCAAAAGTCCATTTATAAATTGTTCTTACTAAAGATTCATAATAATTGAATTTAAAGACAATTAAATTTTATTTGGTTAAAATATTCAAAATATTAGTATATTGAATTTCTGTTTTTTTTAGAATTAAAATTAATATGTATATTCCAAGCCAATATCAACAATTAGATAAAAGCGAGATAGTTAAGTTTATGAGAGCTTTCCCTTTTGCTACTCTCATTACAGCAAAAGATAACCTCCCTTATGCTACTCATATTCCTATTATTATCCAAGAAGATAAAAATTTGGTTTTGCTATCACATATTGCAAAGGCAAATGACCAATGGATGGATTTTGAGGAATCGGATGCATTAATTATCTTCCAACAACCCAATGCTCCTATTTCTCCTAAATATTATACAGAAAGACTTAATGTACCAACTTGGAATTATATTGCTGTTCACTGCTATGGAACAATTGAAATAATAGAAGATGATATTGAGATTGATGAAATTTTGGAATTGATGATAAACGAGTTTACACCCGAATTCAAAGAAAAGTGGTATGAACTTCCAGCCGATTATATTAGAAAAATGAAATCCGGAATAGTAACTATCAAAATTGATGTGTATGACACACAAGCAAAAGAAAAGTTAAGCCAAGGCAAACCGCACCAAGACAAAGTGAATATTATTGAAGATTTTAAAAACTCTGAAGATTCAAATAAAAAGTTAATTGCAGATTATATGGAACAAAGATTATTTTAATATCTAGCTAAATTATTAAATATTTAACTAAATTTGTAATAAATGAAAGAAATGTTGTAACTTTTTAAGCTTTTTTGTGTCTTTTGTATTAATACATTTGCCATTTTTTAAGAAACTATGAAATTAAAATTATTGATTTTTGCAATGTTAATTTTATTTAGCAATTCAATAATTGCTCAGGATTACTATGCTCATAAAGTAGTAGTTAAATTTAAGAGCAATAGTGCAATTTTAAATAAGTGGATATCTAATGGAAGAAAAGGACAAATTGATGAATTTAAAAAAATTATTGGTGAAAACACTAGCAAATCATTTTTAAATAATCGCATTTTAAATGGATTTAAAAACAGAGACAAAAAGAGTAATCAAACTCAAGAAAATTCAAATGGACTTGAAAGAATTGTAATTGTTGATTATAAATCTAATATTGATTCAAAAATTGTAGCAATTAAATTATCTAAGTTATCTCAAGTAGAATATGCTGAAGTTAAATTTATTAATAGAATAAATAATATACCCAATGATTCTCTTTTCCCTCAACAGTATTATTTGAATCAAATAAAGGCACTTGAAGCTTGGGATTTATTAACTAAAGATACAACTATTATTATTGCAATAGTAGATACTGGAGTTGATTATCTTCATCCAGATTTGAGCGAAAACATTTATACTAACAAAGGCGAAATAGGGTTAGACTCTAAAGGAAATGACAAATCAAAAAATGGAATAGATGATGATGATAATGGCTTTATAGATGATTGGCATGGTTGGGATTTTAAAAGTTCAAAAGATAGTACCGAAGAAGACAATGATCCAATGGCAGGTGCAACTCACGGAACTCATGTAGCCGGAATTGCTTCTGCAACAACTAATAATACTATTGGAATTGCCGGTACAGGGAAAAACTCTAAAATTCTTGCAGTAAAAGTTGGGAGCGATGCTGTCGGTGATAGATCTGTTTATAATGAATATGATGGTGTAGCTTATGCTGGACTTTTAGGAGCAAGAGTAATGAATTGTTCTTGGGGTACTTCAGGCTATTCCAAATCAGAACAAGAAATAATAGACAAAGTAGTTTCGTTGGGATGTGTTGTAGTTGCAGCAGCTGGCAATGATGGAAAATATTTAGCTTTTTATCCAGCATCTTACAGTGGAGTTATGTCTGTAGCTGCAGTAAATAGTAAAGATGAAAAAGCTGGTTTTTCAAATTATTATTCTGCTGTTGATGTTTCCGCACCTGGGGTTGATATTATGTCAACTTTACCAAGTATAAACTATGGAAATGCAAGTGGTACTTCAATGGCTTCTCCTGTAGCTGCAGGAGCTATGGGTATAATTGCACAAAAGTTTCCAAATTATTCGCCTGAACAATTAATTGAACAATTAAAAGCGGGTTGTGATAATATTGATAAAACAAATCCAAGTTATTCAGGTAAATTAGGCAAAGGTAGAATTAATATCTTTAATTCATTAGAAAAAACTAATGCAATTGCTGCTAATATTATTAATGTTTCAATTTCAGATGAAAACAATGACAATACTTATGATAAAGGTGAAAAAGTTTCTCTAAAATTTACTATCAAAAACTATTTATCAAAAACAGAAAATTTATACATAAAATTGATTAATGATTCAGCAAATACTTTAAAATTTAACAAAGATTCTATTTATATTGGAAGTTTAAATACTTTAGAAACAAAGGAATTGAGCGAATTAGTTACTTTTCAAATTCCTTTAGATGCAGAAGTTGATTCTAAAATTGAAATACCAATTCAATTGTTAAACGATACAACAATTTTAAGTAAGTATTTCATAAATATAACTGTAAATCCATCTTACAGAAATTTCAGCGCTAACAATATTAAAACTTCTGTAAATAGTAGAGGTAACATTGGTTATAATGATTATCCTGAAAATACTCAAGGTTTAGGATTCCAATACAAAAATTTTCCTAATCTAATGTATGAAGCTGGTGTAATTGTTGGCACCGGTTATGATAGAGTTTCTGATGTTACAAGAGCAAATAATCAAATGGTGCAAAACTACAAACTTTATGCAACTGAAAATATTAGTCAAAATAGTGATGCAAACTATCTTTATGGCAAAACTTCATTTACAGATTTTAGTAGTTACGTTGTTAATAATGATAGCACTATTTCTAATTTATTAATAAAACAAAAAATTGTTCAACCAAAATTAGCAGAAAGTAGTAATTTTATAATCACATATTATGATGTAGTAAATAATTCTAAGGTTGATTACGACTCACTTTATCTAGCTTTGTTTTTTGATTGGGATATTGGAACATCAGGCGATAACAATGTTATTAAGTTTGATGATATCAACAAATTTGGATATGTAGAGAATGTTAAAGAGACTAAATATCCTGCAATTGGCGTAAAAATGCTTTCTAATCATCTGTTAAATTTTTATGCAATGGAAAATGATGGAATTACTGATGATAATATTGGAATTCATAATGGTTTTTCTAAAAAAGAAAAATGGTTTGTAATTTCAAGTGGAATTTCTAAAAAAGAAACTGAACAGAATGACGTCTCTATGATAATTGGTGCAGGTCCAATATTTATTAGATCTGGTGATACTACTAGAATAGCTTTTTCAATTTTTGCAGGCGATAATAAAAGCACACTAGCTTCTGAAGCTCAAATATCTAAAGATTATACTATTAGTACCAACATTGCAAAAGGTGAACCTTTGCCACTGCCAGATAATGATGAAGTACTTAATTTATACCCAAGCGAAATTTCTAATGGGGAATATTTAAAAATATATATTGCAGTTTCTGATTTAAAAAATATCAAAATTGATTTATATAATAGTATTGGGCAACTCATAAGCTCTGCTTATAATAAAATGTTGTCTGCAGGCTTACATACAATTAAAATTGAAATAAACAATATTAACCAAGGGTATTATTTTGCTAAAGTCGCTATAGGCGATAAACTCAAATCAATACCTTATTATATAACAAACTAATTTATGAAGGGATAAATGAGTAAGTTTAAAGAACTACAAAGTCTAATCGCCAAATACGAAAAGGACTTCGACAAATTCTATTTAAAAAATAATAGAAGTGCTGGAATTAGAGTTAGGCAAAATATGCAAGAATTACGCAAATTTGCAAAAAGTATTCGCAATGAAGTTCAACTTTTGAATAATGAAAGAGATATGCGTAATGAAAACCAATAAAATCTAATGAGTTAGAGGTAATTATGGAATTAACTGCTATTACCCCTATGATATGGGTTGAAAACCTAGAAGAGTCAATTGCATTTTACAAAGACAAACTTGACTTCGAAGTAGTGGGTAAATCAAACAAAAAATGGGTTCAAATACAAAAGGATGCTGTTAGGCTTATGCTTGCTTTGCCCAATGCTAAAATAACATTTGACAAACCTATTTTTACTGGTTCAATTTATATTTATGCTAAAGATGTTGATTTAATATGGGAAAAGTTAAAAAATATAACTGAAGTTGTTTACCCTTTAGAAGAAACTGAATATGGGACAAGAGAGTTTGCAATTTATGATAACTCTGGTTATCTTTTGCAATTTGGTACAAACATAAATGGAAATATTGAAGAAGAATATTAAAATAATTTGGTAACAAAAGTTTCTTTATATTAGTTTAAGATACAATTTTTTGTAAAGTTTATGATTATCAAATTTTTTATTTTTCTTTTTGTAATTTTTGTTATGTTTCTAATGTTTGGTGTTTTCATTTTAAAAAGAGTGAAAAATGCTATTTTTAATACGTTTTCATCAAATGAAAAAGCACAACAAGAAGAAAGCATTAATAGTGAAAAAGAAATCTTATATAAAAGTGGAAATACAGTTATATTAAAAGGTGAAGCTACAGATAATAATGCAAATCATAAATAAACTTTTAATGAATCTTATCTTCAGTTCTTTTTCAGCTACTTCTTTGTAAAATAATTTTACAATCTTGATGTTTTCGGCTTTAATTATTATTGGAAATTAATATTAATTAAAATTCAATATTTGGATATTTTTTCTTAAGACTTTTAAACTGTTTTAAAAAATGTCTAACAGACTCCAATTTTAAATTTCACTTAATAATTCCTCATAAGTCAGAGCTTTACTTTTACCACTTATAATTTCGTCTAGTTCTTTTTTAGCACCTTTCAGTTCTTCTATTAACTTTTCTTTTTTTGTTTGAGCTTTTACAGATATGACTTTTACATCATCCATATCATTTAAAATAAGCATCACATCTTCATATTTATTTTCTTTAACTTCTAATACAACTTGCATAAGTTACTCCTTTTTCATATTTAAACGAAAACAGAAATCAAATATTTTATAATGGCTTTTCTTTCTTCGGCTCCAGAGGAGCTACCTGTTTGTAGTAATCAAAATTGAGTAAAGAATATTGAACAAGTAGTAGTGGGCAAATAAATATAAAAAAAATCCCACCAAAATAGAATTATTGGTGGGATTGAATAAATTAATTTTTAATACTTCTCTATCTTTTTCTTTTAAGAGTATATTCAACACATCCATAATCACCTAGGATATTAATTCTGAATTTAAGAGTGTCCTCGCTTACACTTGAAATATACATTTTATAAATTGATTGTTTAACATAATCAACTTCATCATTATCTAAGAAAATTGTATCATTAATTACTTCAAATTTATTAGATTTCCAAGTTTTACCTTTTTCATCTTTTAATGTATATACACCATTTTCAAACCTACAGGCAAATTCTTCTTTTTTAATGTTACTACTTCCAAATGCATAACCCAAAGATAAGCTACCTAAATATTTACTATGTTTTGCTTCTATAGAATCATTCTTTACTTTTTCACAGCTAATTTCATTTTGTAGTACCCAGTTTTTGTTTATTACAGCATTCAATTTTAAACTTTTATTTTCGAGTGAACAAGAAAACAAAAAAAACAAAATTATTAGATGTAACTTGTTTCTAATTGTTATATTTTTCATAATGTACTTTTATTTAATAAATAAAAGTTGGTGACTTTACCTTAATACAAACTTGATTTGAAACTGGGTTTATATTTTTCAGAACCATTGTACATGTGCCATTGCAACCATCTTCACAAGTTATTAATGGATCCGAAAATGGTCCTCTTGAAATTTCTTTATATGTACAAGCACCAGTAGCACTACAATTGCAGTCTGCATGAGTACCTGAATTAGCTGGTGATGCTAAACCTAATGGTACAGGTATTAAAACAGCTCTGCCAACAATGTTTAATAAACCTAATAAACAACCACTCGGAGCATTGATAAGATTTGTAGTTGTATCTACAGTCAAAGCAGGTATAGTAGCACCGTTGAACAGATAATTCATATAGTTATTAAATATTGTATTTATTTGTGGAACATCAAACATTGCCTTAAAACATTGAGGAACTACTTCTCCAGCTGTAATTAAATATGGTTGAATTGACATATTGATATAGCCACCATTTCCCATATCAATATTAAGTCCAGTTAGTTTTTGATCCATAATACATTTTGTACATATACCACCACAGCCACCAGACTTATCACTTGGATTATAAACAACATTACAATAACCTGAGGATGCAGTACAAGTACAAGAAATTTGAGTTAAATTTGATGAACCACTTGAATTTATTAAAGCTCCACTTTTATCATACCCTACATAAGACCAATCACTACTTGGTTGTATTGAAATACTACCATTTGCATTTTCTGTTATAACAGAATTGCCTGGGAACCAAAAATTATTCATAAGACCACCTATATTATTTATATTTAAAACAAAACTCAAATACAATATAGACAATATAGACAATATAGACAATATAGACAATATAGACAATATATTTTTTTAAACATCTGTTTTTTACAAAACAAATGTTTAAAAAAAACAAAGAATAATCCTACTTCTCAAACACATTTTCGACTTTAACAATCTTTATATTTTCTGCTTTTACTTTTATTGGGAATGATTCTATTTCTTTGTCTTCATCCAATATGTGTTTTGCTTTTTCAGAATCGTAAGTGATAGGACTTGGAGTATTATTTATCAAGTCTTGTTTTAGCTTTTCAGCATCACTTGTAATCATTACAATTTTAATATTTTCATCTTGAATGTATTTTTTTATAGCTTTTTGAACATCTGAATAAGTTAATTTTGTTAAATTATCTTGAAAGTATTTTACGTAGTTTTGCCCATCATCAAACATATAATATTGGTTGTCTATTGCATAGCCAAGTCTTGCTGAATTAGTTGAAGCATAGTGAGCACAATATTTAGAAAGAAAAGTTTTAGTAGCATTAAAGTCTTTTTCACTTATTCCACTGTTTACTACTTTATTCAACTCTCTAAGAGCAGCCCTCAAAGCAAATAACTTATGTTTGTGCTGAACAGGGCGTATCCATACTTCAAATATTTGATTTCTTCTAGCGTTATTTGGCTCTGGCATATTCAAAGCACCACCATTCAAAAATGGTTCGATATATGAATAATCACCATAGTTCAAACCTCTTTCTTCTCTAATTACATTATATAAGTGGCTCGATTGGTTTCTATGCTCGCCAAACCAAGAATTAAATACACACAATGGAATAAAGTCAGGTTCACCTCTAAGTAACTTAATAGGATATCCAAAGCTAATAGCTGTAGAAGCATTTTTCTTCTCGACTATGGTAATTTCAAGTCCTTTGATTGGCTTAGGATTCATTCCAACCATTGAGGGAATACCATCAGGTAATTTATTCAAATCATTTATTATTTTTACAGGCAAATCATCTGAAAAATTACCCGCCAAGCCAGCTACATAATTAATATTGGTATAAAACTTTATATAAAATTCTTTTACATCATTTATAGTTATACTTTTCAAACTGTTCACTGTACCTTCAGTTAAGTGAGAGTATGGAGTAAATTCAAAAATCTCTGCATGAAGCATTGCCTTACCTAATTCTTCATCAGATGAATAACGTAAAGTTTTTTCAATTTGATCTAATTTCTCATTTTTAATTCTATTAAAATCATCTTCATTGAATGCCGGATTTAAAATTGACTCCATAAGCAAATTATAATATTTATTGATATTATCAATATGAACTCTACCCTTTATAGCTGTCATTTCTTTATCTACTTTATTTCCATATCCAGCAGACATAGGATAAAGTGTGTTTATTATTTGCTCATAAGAATTATTCTTAGTGGCACCTTCGGTAATCAAATCAGCAGTAAGTGATGCTAATCCTTCTTTACCTCTTGGGTCATTTTGCGAACCAACTTTAAATAAAATATTAAAAGATACAGTTGGATCATTTGGGTCGTGAATTAACATTGTTTTCATTTGAATTTCTTTTTTGTCTATTGAAAAAAGTGAAATCGAGCTTAATAAAAATATAAATAATAACTTTTTCATATTAGTTTGCTCCTTTTAGAGTTACAATAGTGCGTTTTTCTTTTGTTAATGTTTTTGCAGCTTCAATTATATCTTCACTTGTAAGTGACTCAATAGTTTTGAAATATGACTCTATTTTCTCAATTCCTCCAGTCATTGCAACAAATCGAGTTATACTTGATGATACATTTTTGGGTGTATCCATAGCCATAAGCATTGAATATTTCATTCTGCTTTTAATATTACTTAAAGTTTCATCATTTACTTTGTTCTTTTGGAAATACTCTACAGTATTTAGAATTTCAGTTTGCACATAGCTCAATTCTTTTTCAGGAGCTATAGCATAAATTAACCAAAGGAAAGCATCTCTATTCATTGAGAATTGTGGACTAAGAGAAAGCACTTTTTGTTCTTTTAGATATAACTTTTTATAAAGTTCGCTATTTGTACCAAATGCCAAATCTCCTAATATTTGAGCTGCAATAACTGTTTTGTCATTTGGATTGAATGCTTTACCCTTGAATGAAATTGAAAGAATTGGATTGGTCTTACCATCATATTTCACTTCAGCTATACGTTCAGCCTTTTGCTCTGGTTCTGCTTCGATTTTTGGAGCAGTATATCCTTTTGCCCAGGGTCCATAATATTTGCCGACCATTTTCTCTATTGAATCCATTTCAATATCACCAGTTATCATCAGAATACAATTTTCTGGACGGTAATATCTATTATAGAAACTTTTACTATATTCATACATATTTGGCATATCTTTAATATCGGCTTCATAGCCAATAGTAGTATGTCTATATGTGTGTTTATCAAAAGCAGTTTCTTTGATTTTTTCCCAAAGTACATTAAATGGGCTTGTTCTACCTTTTCTAAATTCACCATAAACAGCACCTGATTCAGTTTTGAATGCTGATTCTGGATAAGTTAAATTTTGAAATCTATCACTTTCCAAATCCATTACTTTCTCAACATCACTATTGGTTATAGTCAAGTGATAGCACGTATAATCATCAGTAGTGTAAGCATTTGCATCTGCACCCAATGATGTAATCAAGCTATCATACATCCCACCCGGATGCCTCACAGTACCTCGAAACATCATGTGTTCAAAGAAATGTGCAAAGCCTGATTTGCCCGGCTCCCACTCGTCTCTACTTCCTGTGCGAACAATAGTGTAATAAGCAACCAAACCATTTGAATTCATTGGGATAAGGATTACTTTCAATCCATTATCAAGTGTTTTAACCTTATATTCATAAGGAAATATATTTTTAGAATGTGCTTGCTTATTGCTTGCCAAAATCAGCACTCCGAAAAGTAATATTATAATTAGTTTCATAATAATTTTGAAAATTAATTGAGTAAAAAGTGTATAACTAAAAGAGAGGAAATTAATTGTATATTGAATGGAATTTGAAGAGATATATAAATGTTTTGTTATTCCCCCATTTTAGTAGACATTAGGAAAAGAGATAAAATATCATTAAATTGAGTTTTATAAAAACTAAAAAGGAATTAAAATGGTAAAGCAAACAAAACGAGTATTTGATAAAGATTTCAAAA
>JAPLFM010000199.1 GCA_026390675.1 Candidatus Kapaibacterium sp.
ATAGTAGGTTGCGACATTTTTGTGCAAGATTAAGGAGAAAAAGTAAATGTTATACAAAATCAGTTGTGATGTTGAAATATTCATTAATTTTAGCAATGTGGTATTTAAACAATAAGTTATCTATACTAATTTAGCAATGCCAAAAATATAAATGCTATTACTTCCCAGGATCAACCATACCTAATAAAGGTATATCTATAATTGGCATATCTGGATGGCTTGTGTGCAATGTTAATTTCCCTTCAAATTTCCCTTCAAGTTTAGAATTTTTAAAACTACAAGTTAATGGGAAATCTTGACCAGGTTTTAATTTGTCACCAGCTTTTAAATTTACCTTAACATAATTTGGAAAAGTTGCTACACTCAAAATTCTTACTTCCATTTCCAAATTATTAGTCAATACAATTTTACCAACGTTTTCTTTTTTTGTAGAAATATTTCCAAACATCATATTTTTCGCTGGGAAAAATGAAAATGGGACTATAATTCTAGCTTTTAGCTCAATATCTTTTTTATCTAAAATAGGATCATTGCAAGTAACAGTTATAAACTTAGTTATTTTACCTTCATCTTTTTTAATTTGAAGAACAACATTCATAGTTGCAAACTCTCCTGGCTTTATATCTGTTTTGTCAAGAGGTGCTGTAGTACAACCACATCCTGGCTTAACAGCATAAATTTTCAAAAGTTGGTTTCCTTTGTTGTAAATTTTAAACTGTGTAGTAAGTGGTCCATCTTTTTGTTGCACTTTACCCCAATCTTTTTGTGCATTATTTGATATTTCCATTTTAGGTTGAGAAAAAGCTATTGAAACTGAAAAAATAAAAAGTGAAAATAATTGAAATGATTTACTCATAGTATAGTTCCCAAATGAATATGATATGATTTTTAAAATTAGTTTATATATTTTTGCTTTTAGACAAAATTCAAAAATGATTATTGTTTATTTTCTATAAACATTTTTTTCTAATGTTAGTTACAATTTCAAATTAACTATTATTTTTAATTATTAGGCTATAATGAATTCAAAAATTAAATTTCCATTGATCATGGGAATAGTAAATGTAACACCTGATTCTTTTTCAGATGGTGGAAATTTCTTTTCTAAAGAGAGAGCTATTGAACATGCCCTTCTTTTAATAGATCAAGGTGCTGATATAATTGATATTGGTGGTGAAAGTACAAGACCAGGTGCGAATGAAGTTAGTGAATTAGAAGAAATCAATAGAGTTGTGCCTGTAATTAGTGAAATTAAAAGGATCAAACCAGATATTAAAATATCTATTGATACAACTAAATATAATGTTGCTCTTGAATCTGTAAAAGCTGGTGCAGATATAATTAATGACATTAGTGGACTAACTTTTGAGCCAAGACTTGCAGAAATAGCAGCTGAATATGACAAAGAACTTATAATAATGCATATTAATGGTCAGCCAAGAACTATGCAGGCAAATCCACATTATGAAAATGTTGTAAAAGAAGTATTTGATTTTTTATTTGAAAAAATAAAATTTGCCAAAAATATTGGTGTAAAAAAAATAATTTCAGATATTGGTATTGGTTTTGGAAAAAACTTAAACCATAATTTGACATTACTGCAAAATATAGAAAAGTTTAAAGAACTTGAAGCACCAATTCTTTTGGGTATTTCACGCAAATCTTTTATTAATCATTTGTTACAAATAGAAAGTCCTGAAGAAAGGGACTTGCCTACTTTATTAATTCACACAATGCTATTATCTAAAAACATTGATATAATCAGAGTACATAATGTCAAAAATATAATATTGTTAAAAGAGCTTCATAAAGCATTACATAATTGAAATTAGATAAATATGTAGTAACTCATTGTTTTAAAATGATGTTACTCGGACATAGTCTTTTCAATTTTTGCAGTGATTTAGCGTTTTTTTTAGTTTGTTATGTCACCTTGAATTTAGTTCAGGGTATATTCGCTTTTGAATGTCCGACATTTTTTAGAAGGGTGAGCAAGTTCTACCCCTACAAGAAAATTTCACAAACAATTTTTACCTCACAACACAAAACTTCACACTTTTGCCAGACCACAAAAGCCTAGCAATATAAACTCCTTCGGCAAAGCCTTCAGTATTTACTTGTGTAAACTTACCACTCACCTCAAAAGTCTTAACTATAGTGCCAAGTGAATTATATATCCCTACTTGCTCACCCACACTTGGTTCTTCATCAAGCAAAAGAGTAGCTAGTGAATTTACTGGATTTGGGTAGAAAGCTAAAGGGTTTTCTTTAGAGAGTTCAACATCATTGACATCGTCAACTTCAGTATATAAGTAACAATATCTATAAAATGTATTGCCAGTTTCATCTCTAAAATGTGCTTTTATTTTGCCTCGAGTTTTACCAGTTTTTTTTGGAGTATAGTTAAAACTTAAATTATAATAAAAACCATTTTCTAAAGTAAGTGGCAATCCTAAATCATTATATATTTCCAACTCATCTTTTTCCCAATCTGTAAAAGAAAGAGAATCTAAAATGATATTTTTGAAAGAACATCCACTTACAGATAATTTGTTTTGGAATTGGTTTGTTATTCCTAATTTACTATTTATATAATAATTATTATTTTGAATTATACCTTCATTAGATTTATTTATTTTTAAAATTATACTATCAATTATTGTAAATTGTTTATTATTATTTGTACTTACAAAAAGTTTAATAAAAGATTTTTGATTGTTTTTTATATACTGTGATGAATACCAGCCAATTAATGCAGGTCTTTTGTTTGTAAATTTAAATGGGAATGAATCAGGTTTTACTTTAGGATAATTTGCATTCGAATCATTATTTATTAAACCATAAAAATTCAAGTTAGAATCGATTGAACTTACTTCAATTGAATCTAATATTGCAAAATCTTCAAACTTGTTGTATAAAAGCAAATAATTTTGATAAATATAATTATTGTTTACATTTGGACAAGCTATTGTTTTAGCGAAATATCCTGAAGAACTAATAAATATTGAATCTTTAATAGTTTTACAAGTATTATAAATACTAAATGTATCTTTTAAAATGTTATCAGTTCCATATTTTACATATTGAATTTCAAATTTTGTTTTTAATTTACCACCATTTATACTAATAGAATCTTCATATTTAGAATTACATTCGTAAGTAAATGCTCTCTTTTCACCTGGGAAAATAATTTTAGGAGCAACTTCTGAAGAACTCCATACATCATAAGACCAAATATAATTTCCCTTATATGCAATAATATATGGGTTCGTATCATATTTATAAACATTCTCAATAAAAAAAGTATCTTGACTTTCATTTATTATTTCAAAATAATCATATTTCACTGTCCCAACTGGTATAATGCCTAAATCCTTAGATTTAGGCATTGTAAGTCTGGGTTGAGAATACAAATTAATATAAAAAACAAAAAATATTAAAATTATTTGCTTCATTTTATTCTTTTACAATTTTATTTGAATAAATTAATTTGTTGTTTTGTAATATCTTAACAAAATAAACACCAGAATTTAATGTATTTAAATCAAACTTCGAAATTCCAATATTTAAATCAAAATATCTTTTCAAAATATTTCCATTAATATCTAAAATTAAAACATTGAATTTTTCAATTTCTTTATTATTTATTATCAATTCATTTACAATAGGAAGAGGAGAAAGTTGAAAATTACCATTAGTAAAATCTACATTTGATAAATCATCTCTACCCCCTGCTTGTGCATATTTGTAAGTATTACAATCTTCAAAATAATCTTGCCCATTTTGATCTTTTCTTTTTAAAATAAATTTATATTTAATTTTAAAATCGAAAAACATGCCACAATCAATACTACCAGTTGGACATAACTTCCATTTAACATCTTGTGATTGTTGTGGAACAAAACCACTATATGATAATGTTATCATAGGAGGAGGATTATTACTTAAATCTATGTTACCCATAGAAATAAAATTATTTGGTAATGCAGGATTTTCTTTATATAAAGTAAAGTTTTTTCTAAAACATTCAGGTACTTCGCTAAAATCTAAAACTACTGATTCAATGTTAATACAATCAAAAACTGGTGTAATTGTAGAAACTGATATTTTAAAACAATTATCATTTTGACCAGTATTTCTATCTATGGTAAGAACAATAGGAAGAGTAGTATTTACTTGACTACAATCACAGTCAATTGGATTTGGTGGTGTTGGCTGCCCAAACAAGTTACCCCCCCCCTAAAAGAAGCATGACAAAGAACAAAATAACGAATAAATTTCTCATAAAAAAAACCTTGTTATAATATGTTTAAAATCTATTTTGTAATATAAGATATTTTGCCAAATAATAAAAAGAAAATTATTGTAATATTTTTTTATAATTTGTTGACGATTGTCCAAACCGATTGCAAACGGTTTAATCTCGTATATAAAACTCAATTGTATTTAAGTATTTGATGAAGAGCATTTTATCAAATTTAGTCAAATCAAGCTCTTCACCTTTGTCAAAAGTACCTTTATATATTTCACTTCCTATAAGATTATAAAGTGAAATTGTTGTTTTGCCATTGAAAACTAACTTATTATTTTTGAGTGTATAGGTAGGCAAAAAAGTAAATGAGACAGAATCGCCACATTTGTTTTTTGTCTCAAAATCAAATGTTAGACTATGAACTTCAATAGGTAATTCTTCATTTTTACGGCAATCTAAATATTCAATAACCAAAGTATCTCTTATAATTCCAATCTTATTTGCGTAAATTACTAAGTTTTGTTCAACAAAACTATTGCTCGGAATCAGTGACTTTATGTCTGATGAAGGCATACTAAAAGAAATATTTTGTTTTAATGATAACTTGATA
>JAPLFM010000003.1 GCA_026390675.1 Candidatus Kapaibacterium sp.
CCAGTATTACCAAACAGATTATAGGTAAATACTGTACCTCCTAGAAAATGTAAACTTGTACTAACTAAGTTCTCATATTCAGATAAAAAGTTAATTATACCTAAGTGATTTATAGTGGAGTTGAAGTACTGATCAATCACCGGTAAAACTGAAAAATATTGAGTTAAAAGATATGTTAAAGCAGGCTTTACTTCCATAAACTTCATTAAAGCTCCACCAGTAAGAGCTAAATTTATATTTGCCTTGGTTTCAGTAGAACCTATTAATTTTACGGCTACATCACTTCCAAATCCATCTCTTAAGTTTTGAAAGTTGATATATTTATTATTATCTATACCAACCTGAATCAATTTTTTCATTCCATCTTGATCTCCATATCTTATTCTTGCTAAATGAAGTAATTCAGGTAAATTTTCATCATTACGTATTAGATTATCACTTAATATAGGGTTACAAGAATTAATATTATCCCAGTGTGGTGATATGGTTAAAAGTGTGAGTGCTTTACCTTGAAGATCTTGATGTATATCAACAAGATGTGTATGAATTTGTATAGCTAAGGGTACAATTTCTCTAATTATTGTGCCATGATCTATTTGTTGAGTGCCATGAAAAGCATTATTACCTATATGAGAAAAGTAATTTCTTGCTTTTTCTATTAGTTCATTAAATATACCTGATATATCTGTATGATAAGCTTGAGTATATAATTCTTGTACTGCTGGATTTTTACATAAGTCATGTACATGTTCATTGAAATTAATAAGATTAAATTCAATAGATTTTTTGCATGTATCCATTTTTAAACTAGCAACAGCTGATCCGAACCTGTAGGGAGTACCTCCTTTAGGAATATTATAGAAAAGATCTCTAGCAGACGTGATTTGGTTGATTGTTTGAATCAAATAATACATATTGTCATCAATTTTTAACATATCTCTAAGAATAGTTAACTGCTCTTCTTGTGCAGCATTAAGCTTAAATTTACTATTATTAAATAGTATTTTTTTAGCTTCACCTTTCCAAGCTTGTTCCTGAGAAGTATTGATTGCTTTGAGTTTACCTAAAATACTATCAGGTAGTTGTTTTAAAAAACGTGGCAAAGAAAGAAATCCACCAAAATCCTTTAAATAACTAGGTATCTTGCTTGAAGAGCTAAGAGGCCTTGTAAGATCTTTTTCTAGATGTTGTATATTACTCCAGCTTTCAGCAAGACATCTAGCTTCCTCAGCTTCCATTTGATCTTCCTCCATTATCAATGAATGCATGTATTGATTATGCTCTTTAGGGTAATTAGGTCTTACTATAGTAGCTTTATATTGATCTAAAATAAGTAAAGTTTGCTGATGTATAGAATGAATATCATATTTGACGATCTCTTCTAACAATTTTAGTGCCACTTGATTATTGCCTTCTAATAATTCCTCAAGCCTTTCTGCTCTACTTTCCTTACTTGAAGCTTTATGATTACGCATATCGCCATTTATATGGTCTAATTTATTACGAATATCTAAAAGAGAATCTATATCTATGCCTTGAAACACTGCTCTACCTGTTTCAGAAAGATGAGTTCCCATAGCTTCACCAAGAGCTTCAAGAGATCTTAATAAAGCTTCTTTTTCTATTCTAGCATTTAGATTAAATAATGGATTAACAATAGTTTCAGTATATATCTTAATTCTTTCTAGATGGCTGATATCTGAATAGTAATTTACTAAAGCAGGAATACTACTTATATGATTTCCATGAGTTGAACTATGGAGCCCATTCAAATAATCTCTTATTATAAAGAGCTCGTCAAATATCTTAGGTAAGGCAGCGCTTATGATTCCTTGATCAGCAGTATCTACTATCTTAAGATCATATTGTCGACCTCGCATAGCATGAACTAAATCGGTATATTTTCCTATGGCACTTAATGCTTTAAATGGAATATTAGGGTACTGTTCAGTAATTTTTGCATTATTTAGCATTGCTGACCTTGCACAAGCAGAAATCCAAGTTAATACTTCCTTTTGAAAAAATTCTTTTACATTGATCTCTGGTTTATGGGGGTTTTGAGCAATAAATCCTATCTCATTTTGAGAACGCTCTATATAACCGATTGAAGTAATAATTAACTCTAACATTTTAGGAACATCAACATATCTTTTGACTGTTCCATCTCCAGCATATCTTTGAGCCATACCCCTCATCAGAACCACATCTGCTGCAGCTCTTATATCAGTTCCTACAATTTCTCTTACATGAACACCAGATAAGGTCATAGGACCAATAGGAGGAGATATATTTTCATAATCAAAATTTTTATCTATTACTAAATAATCAACTATATCTTTATATCCATTACGTGATGCTAAGTGAAGAATTGTAAGATTATTTATATCTCTAGCATTTATATCAGCGCCACCTGATTCTATTAATGTTTTTGTAACTGCTAGATTACCTTCTTTTACTGCTGATATAAGTTCAAACATGCTTTATTTCCTTGTTTAACCATTTTACAAATATAGATCTCTTAATAAAGTATAAAGGGTAAGTTTAATCTTAATCCCTATGATAAGCCACGGTTAAGCAACTTTCATCTTTATAGATTAGCTCAAATTGATTAGGTGATCTGAAGGCTGTACCATAAAGTAACTTTACAGTAGAGTTTTGGTATAATGGCACTACAGG
>JAPLFM010000020.1 GCA_026390675.1 Candidatus Kapaibacterium sp.
AGAAGCAAAAAAATGGTACGAATTAGCTGCTAAAAAAGGAAATAAAGAATCAAAAAATAAACTTAATTCAATTAAGTTAAATGCTGAAGTCATACAAAAAGAAATAATAATAAAAAATGAAATAGATCCACTTAATATAAGGTAATATTGATATGGACATTAAAACACTACGTAGCAAATATCCACAATACAAGGATTTATCTGATAAACAGTTAGCTGATGCTTTACATAATAAGTATTACTCAGATATGCCTGTAGAGCAATTTTACGCAAAAATTGGTTTGTCACAGAATAATTTCAACACATTTTCACAGCAGTCAAGCGATTATTCGCAATCTAAAACACCTGTAAATAAAACAATTTCAGCCGTACCTCAAGCCAAAATAGCAGTAAATCCGATTGAAAAAACAAGCTACCCTCAACAATCTCAAACAGAAAATTCAATATACTTTTGGGTAATTGCAATTGTTGTTATAGTAATTTATTTTGTTAGTAAGAAAAATAGTGAAGATACTGCACAAAATAAAAAATCCGACAATAATTCAGATTCAAATAGTAGATACGATAATGATAGCCAGTATGACTATGGTTATAAAAAGCAAAAAGAATATACTTCAAGTAGTAATCAGTATAATTATAAAAGACAAGATGATGACACTTCTAATAATAACAATAATTATCAATATGAAAAAAAACAGAATGAACAAAGCTACCATAATAAAAGGAGCGACAGTAACCAACATAATACATTTGATGATAGATTAGATGAATTAAATTCTAATCTTGTAAAGTGCTATGAAACTTTAGAAGTTCCTCAAAATGCCACACCAAGTGAAATTAAAGCCGCATTTAAAAAGAAAATGAGTAGCTATCACCCTGACAAAGTTAGTGGATTAGGTGAGAAATTAAGAACAGTTGCTGAAGAAGAAAGCAAATTAATTAACGTTGCATATCAAACATTGAAAACAAATGGAAAATGTTAAAATCAGTAAAATTCTTGTTTACTTTGGAATTACTAGCTTTTTTATTGTTGACATCGTTTTGGTTTCCTATTTTTATTGCCAAGCGAACAAAGAACAGTTGGGGCAATTTGGAGACTTTTTTGGTGGAACTTTAAATCCTATTCTAAGTTTGTGTGGATTTATTGCAATTCTTTGCACAATTAAATTACAAGCGATACAAATAAATCAAAATAAGCAAACACTACAGCAACAGCAATTTGAGAGTACATTTTTTACACTGTTCAAATTATATAATAGTGCACTAACTGAAATTCTTGATGATGTTTTATTACAAAAACAAATTGATAATATATTTTGTTTAAATGCTACCTTAGCAAAAAATGAACTTAATAAATTTAGAACATGGAATAAATTTCGTCAAATATTCTTTTCAATATTAAATCTCATACATAATTATTCATCTAATAATAAAGTATATATTGGAATGATTGATGTACTCATTGACGATGAAACACTAATGATGTTATATATTGATTGCCATATTGATAACGCTAATCTCAAAGAATTAATGGAAAAATATTCACTTTTTAATAGAGAAATTTTTCATAAAGATTCAGATTATGAAGTAAGTCGCAATTTTTTAGCTTGTTCTGCCACCATATATAATGCTATTTATGATGCTAAAAAATACTACAATACCAAATAAATAGCCATAATATTTCAATCATTAACTATTTTTAAAAAGGTTTGATTAATTACTGAGTGCGCTAATATTCATTAAGCTATAACACCTTAATTGCTAAAATGTTAAATGGTGGATGTGGCATTATGTCAACTAAGACAATATGTGAATTTGATAGCTTTTGATAATGAATTAGCCACTGTGACACTAAATCATTTTTTTCAGACAACTTATAACCATTGTCAATTTGATACTCGTTGTTTACATTGTAAAAGCCTGCATGATAATGCCATAGCTTATGAATTATAGCGTAGCTGACTTTTTCAATAAATGCAGCGTCATCTTTATTGACATTATCAGAGCTTTTGTTTCTAACCCGATATGACTGTATTTGATAATTATCTATTTTTTCAAA
>JAPLFM010000194.1 GCA_026390675.1 Candidatus Kapaibacterium sp.
TGATAATTAATTGTTACAAAGAAGTATTCGAAAAATAATCATTTTGTATATTACTTAATCAATATATTTCATATAGTTAACAACATAATTTCCTAATGCAATGCATTAGAAAATTATGCTAATGAATTATTTGGGTTAAATTAAATTAATAATAAAAAGGAGTTTAAAATGATTAAATTTTTAGAAAAAATAGAAGAAAACAGTGATAATTTTATTACAATTTTATCAATATTATCAATTTTAATTGGTATTGCATTTAGTATTTTATTGATATTCAAATATGTATCTTATGGAGTAAAGTTTGAAGAAAATTATGTCAAGTTGATAGCTGTTTTAATTGCTAGTGGTCTTTTAGGTAGCACATTAAAGTTTGCATTGGAAAAGCTTGTTACTAAGCAAGTAAAAAAGCATTGTGAAAATGAAATAAAATTAAAAGTTGAAAATGAAGTTGAAAAGAAAGTTATAAAAGAAGTTGAAAAGAGAGTTAAAGAAGAAGTTGAAAAGAAAGTTAAAGAAGAAATTGGAACTCAATTACCACTTGCAATGGAGGAGGTTAGTGAAAGCACTAAAATTGAAATTGAGAATAAAAATAATTATAATACAGTTATCGTACCTGTTGCTAAATCAATTGAATTTGTAAAAGAAAATTCTCAATATAGATGTCCTAAAAATCGAAGTTTTAAAGAAGGTTTAAAATATATTGCATTTTATAAAGACAAAAAAGTAATTGGTTATGGTAAATTAAGCGAATCATTCCCTAAAGTAGTTGAAAATGATTGGGTTTTCAAATTTGAAGAGTTTATTGATAAAATAATTATACATAATGAGAAAGGTGCTTATGTTCAAAATAAAAGATATTGTACAATTGAAAGTTTATCAAATAAAGAAACTAAGAACACTTCGCAATTAATTTAAATATATATGAAAATATACCTCACCATAACTATTTTCTTTTTCTTTAGTCTAAATTTTCTTTTCAGTGAAGAAAGTTTCAAATTGAAAATTGAAGAAGCAAAGGAAAAATGGGATAACGATTATATAATTAATATTTCACGAGAATATTTAATTAAAAATTTTGATAGGAATGATGAATTATTAAAAATATTAATCCCAAGTTTTCAGATTGATAGTTTAAATTATGATTATAATAAAGATACAATTCAATTTTTTGCAATAGAAAATTTAAACAAAGCAATTTCCTTAAATCCTAAGTTAGTTGAGGCTTATGTAGAAAGAGGAAATCTTAATAATGATACAAATGATTTGAATAAAGCTATTGAATTAGACCCTTTTAATCCAGAAGTCTATTATAAAAGAGCTATAATGGAGCTTTCAAGCTATGATTTAGAACAGAATTATGGAACTTATTCTAAAGATGATTATCAGAGCCTTCAAAGAAGAATTTATTATTTAAATAAATCAATTGAGTTTAATTATGCTGAGCCAAATGCCTACCAAGATAAGCTAGATGTTTTAGGTATAATTGGAGATAGAAGTAAATTATTAGAGGAATATGATAAGTTTATAGAGAAATTTCCTACACTCGGTAAGACATTTTATTTAAGGGGACTTTTAAAAGCATATTTGGGTGATTTTCAAGGTGCGAAATTAGATTTTATTCATTCAATTGATTTAGGTTACGTGAAAGACGATACGAGAATAGTAAATAATTGGAGGCGAACTCCAATTGATGAATTGTATTACTTAAAAGAATATGATTATTTAATTAATAGATTGACAAATACGATTCAAAATAAAGAAGTAAGAAAAGTTGAAAGAGATATACTTTTAAGAGCTAGATTTTATTATGAAAGTGATAAAATAGATTTGGCATTCGCTGATTTAGACACACTTATCTCATACTATAAAAGTCAATTTGGAGATATTAAAATTGACCTTTCAAAATATAGTTCATTTAAACAAATTCGTGATTCAAATGGAGTGCATTATAAAAAATTAGACACTCGAAATGATAGTTCATTGTATAAAACTCTTTATGAATCTGCACAACACGATTCAATAAGAAATTATAAAGATATTGCAAATGTCTATTTTACAAAAGCTTTAGTTATGTTTATTAAAGGTAATAAAAATGAAGCTAAAGAATTATTTAACTTAGCAAAAGCAAATGTAAATGGGAAAACATATAAATTAGAAAGTAAGATTAATTTAAATCAATTTGAATTATCAAATATATTGATTAATTTTGACCCATACGAAGCATATTGGTATTATTTGAGAGGGAAAAGTAAGATTGAAGCCAAAAAATATGAAGATAGAGAGATACTTTATGATTTCACAAAAGCTATTCAGTTAAGTCCTGGCACATCTCATTTTTATTATGAAAGTGCAATGCTTAAATTTGACTTACAAGACTTTATTGGTTCTAAAGAAGATTTTAACAAAGCTTCATATTATGCAAAAGACCTAAAATATAAAAAGGATCTTAGAATTGAAGTTCACAAATTCAAAGGTATGGTTAATGAAAAAATTGATGAATTGGATTCAGCATTATATGAATATAATCTAGCATTAGATATATTAGAAAATGATTCAAGTGAAAAATACTCAATTTATAATAATGATGAAATATATATGCTAAGAGGAAGATTAAAATATAGACGAGCAGATTATAAATCAGCTTTAGAGGATTTTGAAAAATCACGTTATAAATATAGATACTATTACATTGGTTTAACAAAAGAAAAATTAGGTGATTCTCTTAGTGCAAAAAATAATTTTATAAAATCAGGAAAATCTAATTCTGACCTTTTTAATAAATTTAGAGATATGAAACCTAATCAATACATAGATAAAGATTTTAGATACAAAGAAGATGAAAAGTGGTAATTTAAATGTATTAAACTTATAAGTCGAATATCAATTTTAATTCAAAATTCCTTAATTTGAAAAGAACCATACTACAATTTGGTTCTTTTTTATTTTTATGCTTATGAGAATTGTATGAGACTTATTTTAATTTTCATTTTTCTAATTTCGAACCTATCTGTTTCATTTTCCAAAATGAAATTTTTTGTTAATCCAATTTATTTTGATTCGTTAAATGAGAGAGAATATAAATCAAATTATGAATTGCAATACAACGAATGGCTAAATAGTGAATATGGTGTAAATAAGACAAATTATAAAACAAAATTAGATAGAGATACCAATTTAGCAAAAGGTGCATACACTTATGGTTTAATAATTTCAGCAATGAATCCAATTAAAGCTAAGAGATGGATGGATTCTGTTGTTGTTTATTCTCAAAGAGCAAATTATAAAAGAGGTAAAATTAGTGCTTTAAATGGCTATGGCTTTATTTATGCAAATTTAGGAGATATAGTTTCAAGTAATTATTATTTCAAAAAAGCAATTGAATTTGGAGAAAGTGAAAAGAACAATCCAAAATCAAATATTATTGATAAGCTTGGCTGGACTTATATTTATTATGGTAATATGCTTATCAATATTGGAGATTCAGCAAAGGCATTTAAACAATATGATAAATCAAGAGAGATTTTTTATAGTGTGAGAAAAGACCCAGAAGGTGTTGGGTATGCATTATTAAAGAAATCTATTCAATTTACAAATAATTCGGATTTTATTAAAGCAAACTTATATTTAGATTCTGCTTATCAAGTTTTTGAATATGAAGTTCCAAAAGATTTAGATTTTAGGAATAGGCACGAAAGAGGTATAGCAGAAGTTTATTTATTCAAATCTGGGATTTTAAAAAGAAATAAAGAATATCAGAAAGCTATTGAGCTTTTGGATTCATCAATACATTTAATTAAATTATATCATGTAAGAAATATTATAATTCAAGCAATGCTCGAAAAAGCAAGTATTGAAATAATAATGAATAACACAAAGAATACACTCAAAGACATTGACTATTGTATTGATTTAGCGATTGAAGCTAAAATGAAAAAGGAACTTGCTTCGAGTTATAAAACTAAGTCTGAATACTTTAAATCTATTGGAAATCATTCAGAGGCTTATGATTATCTAATGGCATATATGAAACTTAAAGAATCAATTTTGAATGATGATAAAATTAAAAGCATAGCCAAAACTGAATCTGACGTAGAAAATGAGTTGAAAATACTTTCTGCAAATAATGAAAAAAACAAAAAGGAAGCTCAATTACAAAAAGAGCAAAATCAAAAGATTATTTTAGTATTTATTGTTGTATTTGTAGTGCTTTTACTACTTGGAAGTATTTATATTGTTTTAAGACTAAGAAAGTTAAATCAAGATTTGAAAAGTTCAGAAGAGAAAATTTTTGAATTGAATATGAAACAATCTAAGTATTATGCAGTAATTTCACATGATATTAGATCTCCTTTAAATACTATTACTTATACATTAGATAAAATTAATAATGATGACAATATCTCTGATATTGAGAAAAAAAACATTATAAATGAATTATCAATATCTACAGAATCTTTAAAAGAAGAAGTTGAGAAACTTTTTCAAATAGCAAAAGAAAATACAACTAAAAGTGAGATTTCAAACGTAAATATTGAAAATGAAATTTACAAAGTTATAAATTTATATCAAAATATAATTACAACAAAAGGTTTGATAATTAAATTGAATCTTGAAGAAAATGAAATTACGGTTGATAGAATCTATCTTGATACAATACTAAGAAATATAATAAATAATGCAGTGAAATATTCACCCATTAATTCTGAAATTCATATTAATTCAATCAAAAATGAAATATCACTTTCAAATAAGATTGATTCTGAAGCTTTATTGAATCAAAAAGGTCATGGCTTTGGAATGAAAACTTGTATGGAGTTAGCGAAAGAGCATAATCATGAAATCACAATTTCAGAAGATAATGGAATGTATGAAGTTAGTTTAAGAATTGGCTGATTAAAACTCAATGATATCATAAGTGCATTAAACAAAATTAAAAAAATAAGAAGTAAATTGGCATAGGAAAAGAAAATTATTTGTTTCTGTAGAGGTAATTCATGAATTACCCCTACTCAAATTTATAAAATTTTTCATTTATTTAGGCGAATATTAAATTTTCTTTTACTTAAAAGAAATATTTGTTAATTTGCATTCTTGCTTCTGGGGGGAAGTCAAAATGTCTAAATTTAATATCAAAGAAAGATTTCTTGAAACTGAACTTGCAGAGTTTGGTAGAAAGTGGCTCAATCTAAATCGATGGACTATATTTTCATTTGTTTTAGTAATTTCACTTGCAACTGTATTTTATGTAAATAATGTTGTGAAGGTAAGTTATTTGATGAAAAAGGTTCAAACTCTTAAAAAAGTCAAACAAGAAAGTATAAATTTAAACAAAATTTATGAAGCAGAACTTATTAAGTTACAGTCAGCAGAACGCATTACTTTTATTGCCGAAACTAAACTTATGATGACTAAAGCTTCAAAAGCACCTATTAATTTACATTAAATTGATAATTTAATCAAAGAGAGTAAAATGTCGGAATCAGAAAAGAATATCGACGAGAGATCAGATACCCGTTCAAAGTTTTGGAAATTTTGGGTAGTAATGGTTGCAGTAAATATAGGTTATTTTTTTGTAATTATGAGACTTTTTGCAATTCAAGTAATTAAAGGTGATGAATATCGTGAAAAAGCAAAGAAACAGCACGAATCAAGAGTAGAAATATCAGCAAAAAGAGGAAATATCTATGATAGAAATGGCAAACTTTTAGCTACAACTATTCAAAGTCTCTCAGTAGCAGTTGATCCTCAATTGCTAGATGATGTTAGTGATTTTTGTGATTCTCTTGCAAAAGCACTTAATCAGCCAGCTTCAAAATTTAAACAAAAAATTGAAAATGCCAAAGGTAATTTCGTATGGATTGCTCGAGGTATTACATATAGCCCATATCTAACAAGACTTAAAACCCAAAAACAAAAAGGTGTTATAATTATAGAAGAACCTAAAAGGATATTTCCATTTGGTTCAGTAGGAGCACAAGTAGTAGGTTTTACAAATATTGATAACAAAGGAATAGAAGGTATTGAAAGAGGATATGATACTCTTTTAAAAGGTAATAGTGGTTATATGATAATGTATAGAGATGGTCTAGGTCATTTACGTCCATCACCCGATTTGCCACTTATCCCAGCAATTGATGGAAGGTCTATACAATTGACAGTCGATATTGAATTGCAACGTATTATAGAACATGAGCTATCAAGAGGTATAGATGCTGCAAAAGCCTCAGCAGGTACTGTAATTGCTATCAAACCTCAAACAGGTGAAATAATTGCAATGGCTTCTTTTCCTACTTTCGATCCGGGAAATAGAAATGCACCTCCAGAAGCAAAACGCAATAGAGGTATCACAGATGTTTTTGAACCGGGTTCAACTTTTAAATTAATTACAGCTTGTGCTGGTATTGAAGAAAATGTTGTAACTGAAGAAGAAATTATGGATGGTCATAATGGGTCATTTCAATTCTTAAGCTTTACTATTAAAGATGTTCATGCTATGGGAAGAGTTCCATTTAGAGAAGCGATTCATCAGTCAAGTAATATAATTCTTTCAGAAGTAGCAACTAGAATTGGAGAAGATAGATTCTATAAGTATATTCGTAATTTTGGATTTGGTGGTTATCTTGGGATTGACATCCCTGGTGAAATCTCAGGAAAAGTACCAAAACCTGCACAATTTACTCCCGGAACAATAAGATTTCTAGGGCATGGATATGCACTTAATTCAACACCTCTGCAAGTTGTAAATGCCTATGCTACAGTTGCAAACGAGGGACAAATGATGAAGCCTTATTTAGTAAAAGGCACTTACAATGTGAATGAACAATTTGTAGAGCACAAACCAGAAAAAATAAGAAGAGTTATCTCAGAAAAAACTGCCAAAAGGATAACTGAATTATTCGTTGGAGTAGTGGATAGTGGTTCAGGGAAAAAAGCTATAATTAAAGGTTTGAGAATTGCTGGAAAGACTGGTACAGCACAGCAAATTGTAAATGGTCAATATTCTAAACAAGATTACTTCGCTTCATTTGTAGGATATTACCCAGCTGACAATCCTCAAATTGCAATTATAGTTGTAGTAGATAGACCAAGAGTAAGTATTTATGGTGGAGCTAGTGCTGCACCAATATTTCAAAACATAGCTTCAAGAATTATATCAATTAATCCAGAATACTCATTAGACAAGAAAAGTAAAATTGATTCAATTAGAAAGTTAGATAATGATACAATTATAGTTCCATCTATTGCTGGGTTATATCTAAAAGATGCAAAAGTAATGCTAAGCCAATATGGATTAAGATTAAATACTAATTCTAATAGTGGTATTGTTTTTAATCAATACCCAAAATCAGGATCTAAAGTTATTGTTGGAAGTAATGTAAATGTTACTCTTATGTCTGAACATAAGAGCACAAATAGTAGCAATATCAGTCAAAATATAAAACATGATGTTACCGGACTTACAATACGTAGAGCTTTGGCATTATTACAGAAATCAGGTGTAAGAACTAAAGTAATTGGTAGAGGTAAAGTTGTTTCTCAATCTTGGAGTGGTGACAAGACTCAACTAACTTGCACTCTTAGCTGTAGCAACTCACCAAGTTCTTCTACTTTGACCGTACAGCAAAAAATAGCAGTACAGCCACTGCAGCAGAACAGGTAACCACTATTGCTTCAGTGATTTTTTTAAACCCTCCCCAATCATTTTGGGAGTTTGGTAGAATGGGTTTAGGATTAGGTAAAGTTTGGTTTAGATAGTCAGCATCTTTAACTTTTACAAAATCAATGATTTTCGAACTAAACTTCAGATTCTGTGAATTGTTTTTTTGAGTATTTAAATATATTTCAACAAAAGCAATTCTTTTTAAACTATCTTCTTTATCATTTATTACTTCAAAAACAACATTGCAATTATTTATACTTATTATTGCAGTATCTACTGCATTGAAATTGGATAGATTAGATAATTCATTGCTAATTTTATTTTGAAAATAAGAATTGTAATTGGAATTTTGTTCAGTGTTTATTTTAAAAGCAAGTTTTGATTCAACTAATTTCAATGCAATTTCTTTTGAAATTTTTTGACTCAAACTATCTATGAGGTCTTTTGAAAATTCATTTGGTTTAGATAAAGATGTTTGACATAGAAGCATAAAAAATATTATGAAATACATATCTATCCAATTTTTGTTTTAAGCTTGTTCAAAGCTTCAAATAACTCTTTGTCATCCCAATATGCAGCTGGACGAATACGTAACTTTCTTCTTCTTGTATTTAATTTAACTATTACTATTCTACTAGAATCTCTATTCTGTATTTTACTTTCTCGACCTAAAAAGATTTTTTTAATGTCATTAAGATTATATTTTTTTTCTCTGAATCTGTTTTTAAGTATAAAATAATCTTCGCCAATAATAATCGAACGATTAGTTAAGTATTTTATAAAATATGAAACTAATGAAACAAATATAAATAAACAAAATAACTCAACTAATG
>JAPLFM010000187.1:0-1991 GCA_026390675.1 Candidatus Kapaibacterium sp.
GTCAGGAAGTGATAAAGCAGTAGGATTTTGTATTGGTTCGAAAGGTTATATAGGAACAGGTGCAGCTGCTTTAGGAATTAATTATAATGACTTTTGGGAATATGACACAACTGCAAATACTTGGACACAGAAAAAAAGTTTCGGTGGAATAATTAGGCATGCCGCAGTAGGATTTAGTTTAGGCTCAAAAGGTTATATTGGTACAGGTACAAATAGTGGAACGCCTTACTTGCAAGATTTTTGGGAATATAATCCGAGTACAAATGCTTGGACACAAAAAGCTAACTTTGGTGGTACTGCTCGAAATTATGCAGTAGGATTTACAATTAATTCGAAGGGTTATATTGGTACAGGTTATAATTCTGGAACTTATTTTCAAGATTTTTGGGAGTATGATGCAAATACAAATGTATGGACACAAAAAGCTAATTTAGGTGGAGTCGGAAGAACTCAATCAATTGGTATGACAATAGGAAATAAAGGGTACGTTGGTACAGGTTTTGGTGGAAGTTATTATCAGGATTTATGGGAATATGATGCAAATTCAAATGCTTGGACCCAAAAAGCTAATTATACAGGTTTAACTAGATCAAATGGAACAGGATTTAGTGCTGGTAATAATGGTTATATTGGCACAGGAATTAATGGGTCATTCTTTTCCGACTTCTACCAATACACCCCTGGCACTACACCAAGTCCAAACACAACAATAATATCTAGTATTTCAACCACTTCAGCTACATCAGGTGGAACTATAACAATAGATGGTGGTTATTCTATCACATCCAAAGGAGTAGTTTGGGGTACATCTGCAAACCCAACTGTTGCACTTGCAACTAAAACAAATGATGGCTCTGGTACTGGCTCTTTCACAAGTTCAATAACTGGGCTTACAGCTGGCACACAATATTATTACAGAGCTTATGCCACCAACTCACAAGGCACAAGCTACGGAACTGAATATACATTCACTACTACCCAAACTGGTGGCACTTGGGCAAGACAAACTGATTTTCCTATGATTAGAGATTGGAATACTGGATTTACTATTGGAACTAAAGGTTACCTTGCTTTAGGTTATGATAATGTTTATTATTATAAGGACTTATGGGAATACGATCCATCAACTTGTCAGTGGACTCAGAAAGCAGATTTTGGTGGAACTGCTCGTAGGCAAGCAACTGGATTTTCAATAGGCACAAAAGCTTATGTAGGGACAGGATATGATGGTACTAATTATCTACAAGATTTTTGGGAATATGACCAAACAGGAAATACTTGGGTGCAAAAAGCAAATTTTGGCGGTGGAGTTAGAGGCTTTGGTGTTGGATTTACTATTGGAACTAAAGGATATGTAGGAACTGGTGAAGATCAAGCATCGACTAAATACAAAGATTTCTGGGAATATGACCCTTCACTTAACACTTGGACAGCTAAAGCTAACTTTGGTGGAGTAATTAGAACTTATGCAACTGGATTTTCTTTAGGAACCAAAGGATATTTAGGATGTGGGTTTAATGCAGGAACATATTATCAAGATTTCTGGGAATACGACCCATCACTTAACACTTGGACAGCAAAAGCTAATTTTGGTGGAGGTGGTAGAGCCTACGCTGTTGGAATGTCAATAAATACTAAAGGTTATGTTGGTATTGGTTTTAATTCTAGTAATTTTCAAGATTGGTATGAGTTTGACGCAACAGCAAACACTTGGACAGCGAAAACAAACTTTACAGGAACTGGCAGATTTGCTGCAGCAGGATTTAGTATTGGATCAATAGGCTATGTAGGAACTGGTTATGATGTTGCTCACAAAAAAGATTTTTATTCGTATTCACCTACTTCAACCCCAACAATATCAACAACTTCAATAACAAGTGTTAGTACAACTTCTGCTTCTTCTGGTGGAAATGTATTAGGTGATGGTGGAACTAGTGTAACAGCTCGTGGCTTAGTTTGGTCAGCTTCAAGTAATACACCAACAACTGCCA
>JAPLFM010000187.1:2011-47448 GCA_026390675.1 Candidatus Kapaibacterium sp.
CCAAACAGTAAATGCACTTTGTCCTGGCACTACATATTACGTTCGAGCTTATGCAACAAATAGTGCTGGTACAAGCTATGGGGCAACTGAAACGTTTAGTACTACAGCCAATGCAGGTGATATTTGGATACAAAAAGCTAATTTTGGGGGTGGAACAAGAGAAGGAACTGTCGGATTCTCAATTGGTACAAAAGGATATTTTGGTATTGGAGAATCTAATGCAGCTATTAAACAAGATTTTTGGGAATATGATCCAACGACTGATGTTTGGACGCAAAAAGCAAACTTTGGTGGTGGAGGAAGACAATCAGCGGTAGGGTTTTCAATTGGAACTAAAGGCTATGTTGGAACTGGAGGGAATGGAACATATTATAATGATTTTTGGGAATACGATCCATCAACTAATGTTTGGACATCAAAAGCTACATTTGGTGGTGTTGCAAGAGCTTATGCAGTTGGATTTAGTATTGGATCAAAAGGATATATTGGTACTGGAATTGATAATAGTACAAACAAATTACAAGATTTTTGGGAATATAATCCTTCAGGAAATACTTGGACACAAAAAACAAACTTTCCAGGTGTAGGTAGGTTTAATGCAGGTGGATTTAATATTGGAACAAAAGGGTATATTGGTGTTGGTCTTGATGGAAGCACCGATTTAAAAGATTTTTATGAATATGATCAAAGTTCAAATTTATGGACTCAAAAAGCTGATTATTTAGGTGGAGTAAATGAATTATCAGTTGGTTTAAGTATTGGAAATAAAGGTTATTTTGGTATTGGAACTTCGTCATTAAAAGAATTGTATGAATATGATCCAACTCAAAATTTTTGGATACGAAAAACTGATTTTCCTGGAACTGGACGTTGGTTCGGTGCAGGGTTTAGCATTGGTAATAAGGGCTATATTGGTACTGGAATACTTCAAGGACCTAATACTTATTACCAAGATTTCTACGAATACACACCCAACACAATACCACAATTCATAAGTGGAAGTGCTGGAAGTATAACAAGTAGTGGAGCAGTAATTAGTGCAACTTATGATGCAAATTACAATGGATGCTCAAGTTCTGCAATAACAGACCATGGCTTGGTATGGCATACAGCCACAGCACCAACAACAGGTACAAATACAGGAACTGTATCGGCAGGAGCTGGAACAAGTACAATATCGCATACTATTACAGGGCTATCTGCTAATACCACTTACTATGTTCGTAGCTATTCCACATCAGCTCAAGGTACACGTTATGGCAATGAAGTAAGTTTCACAACATCTGCTGGAGCTCCAACAGTTACAACAACTGCCATAAGTAATATACTAAGCACAACAGCTGATGGTGGCGGAAATGTAACAGCCAATAATGGAGCAGTAGTAACAGCTCGTGGAGTTGTTTGGGATATATCAACAAGCCCAACAATAGCTTTATCAACTAAAACAAGTGATGGAACTGGAAATGGAGCATTTACAAGTTCAATTACTGGCTTAAGTCCAGGTACAACATATTATGTCAGAGCTTATGCAACTAATAGTGCCGGCACAGCCTATGGTAGTGAAGTATCTTTTACAACTTTAGCAGTACCACCCACTTTGTCAACTACAGCTATTAGTTCAATAGGAACAACCACAGCAAGTAGTGGAGGCAATATTACAGCAAGTGGTGGAGCAAGTGTAACAGCTCGCGGAGTAGTTTGGGATATTGTAACAAGTCCATCAACTACATTATCAACTAAAACAAGTGATGGAACAGGAACTGGAATATTTACAAGTTCAATTACAGGCTTAACTCCAGGCACTACATACTATGTGAGAGCTTATGCAACTAATAGTGCTGGTACAAGTTACGGCAATGAAGTATCATTTTCAGCATTACCTGATATACCTACTCTTACTACTACAGCAATCAGTAGTATAACATCATCTGCAGCTAGTAGTGGTGGAAATATTACAGCAAATAATGGAGCAGCAGTAACAGCTCGTGGTGTAGTTTGGGATATAGCAACAAGCCCAACAATAGCACTTTCAACTAAAACAAGTGATGGCAGTGGAAATGGAGCTTTTGCAAGTTCTATAACAGGTCTTTCACCAGGCACAACTTATTATGTTCGTGCTTATGCTACTAATTCTGCTGGTACAGCCTATGGTAGCGAAGTATCTTTTACAACTTTAGCAGTACCACCTACTTTAACAACGACAGCAATTTCAGCAATAACTACAATATCAGCAACTAGCGGTGGTAATATAAGTGCAAGTGGTGGAGCAAGTGTAACAGCACGTGGAGTAGTTTGGGATATAGCAACAAGTCCAACAATTGCACTAGCAACAAAAACAAGTGATGGAACTGGTATAGGAGTGTTCGTAAGCTCTATTACAGGATTAACTCCTGGCACAACATATTATGTAAGAGCTTATGCTACTAATAGTGCTGGCACTAGTTACGGAAATGAAGTTTCGTTTTCTGCTTTACCTGATGTGCCGACTTTAACAACGACAGCAATAAGTAGTATTTTAAACACTACAGCAAGTAGTGGTGGAAATATAACAAATAATAATGGTGCAGCAGTAACAGCACGTGGAGTAGTTTGGGATATAGCATCAAGTCCAACAATAGCTTTAGCAACCAAAACAAGTGATGGAACTGGAAATGGAGCATTTACAAGTTCAATAACTGGCTTGTCACCAGGTACAACATATTATGTAAGAGCTTATGCAACTAATAGTGCTGGCACAGCCTATGGTAGTGAAGTATCTTTTACAACTTTAGCCGTACCACCCACTTTATCAACTACAGCAATTAGTTCAATAGGAACAACAACTGCAAGTAGTGGAGGAAATATTACAGCAAGTGGTGGAGCAAGTGTAACAGTTCGTGGAGTAGTTTGGGATGTAGCAACAAGCCCAACAACAGCATTAGCAACAAAAACAAGTGATGGAACTGGAACAGGCATTTATACTAGCTCAATAACAGGATTAACACACTATACAACCTACTATGTAAGGAGTTATGCTACCAATAGTGCAGGGACAGCTTATGGCAATGAAGTTTCTTTTACAACTTTAGCCGATCTACCTACAATTACAACTTCAGCTATAAGTAATATAACAATTAACTCAGCAAGTGGTGGTGGTACTGTGTCAAGTGATGGTGGAGCAGCAGTAACTTCTTATGGGTTAGTTTGGAGTGAAACAGCTACGCCAACAATTTCTTCTAACCGAGGAATAAGTAATGATGGATCTGGCACAGGTGCTTTTACATCTAGTATAACAAGTTTGGATGATGGTACTTTGTTTTATGCAAGAGCCTATGCAACAAATATTGCAGGTACAGCCTATGGTAACACAACTAGCTTTACTACTCTTGCTTTGCCAACAATTGCAGATTCTAGCCAACCTTTTACAAATGTAACAAATTCAACAGTCAAAGTTTCTGGAAGGATTGTATCTTTTGGAGATGGAGGTCTAATTGAACAAGGATTTGCTTGGGCTACTCATTCTGGTGTAACTACTTCCGATACTAAAGCACTATCAAGCAATATAGCAATTGGTCCAGTTTCATTCACTGTAAGAAACTTACCAATAGCATCACAAATCTATTTTGTTCAATTTGTAACAACTTCTCTGGGTACAGTTTATGGCGAAGAATTTGAGATAAGAACATTGAACTACACCGATACAGATGGCGATGGAATAAGTGATGAAGTAGAGCAAGCTGGTGGTAATAATGGAGATTCAAATAGAGATGGTATTCCAGATTACTTACAAGGTGGAGTTACAACAGTAGCCACAAATTTACCAGTAGGCTCAAATTCAGCAAACTCATTAAGTCCTAGTGGAGTAAATTACATTACGGTCCAAGCATTAGGGTGTAACTCAATATCAGATGTATTTACTAATAAAAATTTAGTAGATAAAAATTACCATTATCCAGTAGGTATAGTAGAATTTAAAGTACCATGTGGTACAGCAAGAGTAAAGATTTATTATCATAATTATCGTTCACTTCAAGGCTATGTTTACAGAAAGTTAAATCAATATGGCAATTGGATTACTTACTCAGGTGCAGTTTTCGGAACAGAAAACTTTAATGGAAAGCAAGTAGCAACAGTAATATTAGATTTAAAGGATGGAAGTAATGGTGATAGCGATGGATTAACAGATGGAGTTATAACTGATCCAGGAGGACCTGCTTTATTAATAGAACCAGCAATCATTCCTGTTTGGGATTGGAAATATGTTGTTTTGCTAATGAGTTTGTTTGGATTTTGGATTTACAAAAGCAAAATTCTGTAGTATAGAATATTACGCAATATCTACACAATATCCACGTCTTATATTATTCTGTTTTGTCCTCTCTCCAGACGTGGAGAGAGTTAGAGAGAGGTCTCTTAGGGAAGTAGTTTGAACAAACAAAAGTCGTTTTTTGTCACTCCGAATTTGTGAGGAGTCAAGTGTTTCTGGATTTTTTGTTTCACTCAAAATGACCAAAAAATCAAAAAAACGCTAAATCACTGCAAAAACTGAAATAAATAAATTTAAGTAACATATTGAAAATTAATGAGTTGAATTGAAATAAGTCAAAAATATATTTGGAAAACTTATTTGGAAAATTTTTCCAAAAAATCACTTTGGTTTTGGTTTCTTCCTCCCATTTCAATGAAAAGAAACTTTGAAAAGATAGAAAATTGCGACATCAATTTGTAATTTGTATTCTTGAAGTTAGAGTGAACCATTTTATAGTTTTACTTTATACAACAAAAATAAAAATTATTCGACTTATGTATTAAATTTTACTTTCAATTTTTAATCAATTAGGATTTAATATGAATTATTCAGCTATTCTCCAAAAAGAAGATGACTTATATGTTGCATATTGTCCTGAAATTGGAACTGCAAGTCAAGGAAAAAACATTGAAGAAGCAATCGAAAATCTAAAAGAAGCAACTGAACTATATTTAGAAGAATTTCCAAGTAAAAAAAAGAGTATGGTTCTGATGACTACATTTGAGCTTGAAAATGTCTAAGCTAAATAGAATTTCTGGTAACAAAGCTATCAAAGTTTTAACAAAATTAGGTTTTTCTTTTGTAAGACAAAAAGGTAGCCATGTTATTATGAAAAAGAATACTCTAAATGGTGAAATTGGATGTGTTGTACCTTTACATGACGTTTTAGCAATTGGTACATTATCTAATATATTGAAACAAGCGAATTTATCTAAAGAAGAATTTTTAGAGACATTAAAAACAATATGAAATGGTCTATTTGCATTATGAGCTTCCCTAGAAGAGATTGCAATAATTTAGAAGAGATAAATCGTTACGCAATATCTACACAATATATTCGTTATCTTCATATTAATTAAAGTGGTTCTTTTGCAATGCACTTTGGAAAAACAAAAGTCGTTTTTTGTCACTCCGAATTTGTGAGGAGTCAAGTGTTTCTGGATTTTTTGTTTCACTCAAAATGACCAAAAAATCAAAAAAACGCTAAATCACTGCAAAAACTGAAATGAATAAAATCATAATAAAGCATTGAAAAGTATAGGGTTAAACAGATTTTAACCAAAAAACGTACTTTGGAAAACTTATTTGGAAAATTGCGACAGCAATTTGTCTTCCGCCATCTTGATTTTGTATTGTTAAAGTGGGGTTCTTAATTGGATGTATTTTGAAAAGTAAAAGCTGTGCTTTAGCCCTTAAACAAAAATTTTAGATTCCTGCCTTCGCAGGAATGACATAAAAAAATATCGTCTAAATTTGACAAAAAACAAACTTTGGAAAACTTATTTGGAAAATTTTTCCAAACTTTTACAAAATACATAAATTATTACACAAAATTTTTAAAGCATTTAGTTTTTATATGATAGTATATAAACAATAAAATTAGGCAAACTTTGTTCTTATAATATAAATATTAATAGGAATGAAAAATGTCTTACAAAATTGAACAAATAGAATATTACTTACCAGATAAAATTATTGATAATGACTTTTTATCAATTGAATGTGGAATTGACAAAGCATTTACAGAAGATAAAGTAGGTATAAAAGAACGTAGAATTGCTGCACCTTTAGAAACAACATCACAAATGGCAATCTCTGCCGGAAAAAAATTAATAGATTCTGGAAAAGTGAACGTAGAAGATATTGATATGCTTCTATTATGCACTCAAAACCCTGATTACAGACTTCCAACCACTGCATGTATTGTGCAAGATAGATTAGGTTTGAAAACCTCAGTAATGGCTTTTGATATCAACCTAGGATGCTCTGGTTTTGTTTATTCTTTACCAATAGCAGGCAATTTTATTTCAAATGGTAAATTCAAAAAAGCAATGCTAATAATGGCAGATCAGTATTCTAAAATAATAAACTACAAAGATAAGAATACAGCCTCAATATTTGGTGATGCAGCTACAGCTATCATACTATCTCAATGTGAAGAAGGCTATGGTGTAATTGATTCAAATTTTGGTACTGATGGTAGTGGATGGGATAAATTAATTGTTCCAAATACTGGAGTAGCTTTTGATAATGAAAAATCAAATGAACTTTATATGGATGGGCGAGAAATTTTTAAATTCTCTGTTCAAGTAGTTCCTAAAAATGTAAATGATATATTAGAAAAGAATAATTTGAAATCTGAAGACATTAAGCATTTTGTTTTTCATCAAGCCAATAAATATATGCTTGGTGAATTGAAAAAAAGATTAAAACTAACAGATGAGCAAATGATAATAGATATGGAACTATATGGTAATACAGTTTCATCTACCATTCCAATAGCATTAAAAAACTTGATGGAAAAAGGAACTTTGCAAAAAGGCGACTTGCTTTTATTCACAGGATTTGGTGTTGGCTTATCGTGGTCAAGTGTATTATATAGATATATATAAAATATTTATTGCTATAATCGTCCAAACTAGTCTATGGAAATTGAAATTATCAGAAACAAACTACTATCATTTGACTTATGTACCGAAGAAACTCCTTGGGGCGAAGACACTTTGGTTTATAAATTTATGGGTAAAGTTTTTGCAATCTTGGGAATAGATGATATTCCAGCAAGACTTAATCTAAAATGTGATCCAAATAGGTCTAGTGAGCTAAGAGAGGAATATTCAAGCATTAGTGGAGCTTTTCACATGAATAAAGTTCATTGGAATAGCTTAATATTAGATGATTCCATACCTCATAATTTGATTTTTGAACTAACAAATCATTCTTATGATTTGATAAAAAGTAAAATACCTAAAAAGAAAGTTCAAGAATTTTTAGGGGAAATAAATTAGATGAGATCTTTGATAATAAGAATTAATTCAGATTACCTTGGCATTACTAGTTCAGTTCTTTGTTTGATACATTGTCTTGCTTTACCAATTATTTTTATTTTTACAGGTTATGCAGGTCTAAATAAAACGCATATATTAGGAATTGGTGTAGATTATATTTTTGCAATTCTTGCTTTAGTTGCTGCAGTTTATACAGCTCGCCATGCACATTTGCCTTACATAAAATTTTCTTTAATTATAGGTTGGTTGCTTTTTATTTCAGGTATTTTATTAGAAGAATATGGATCTTGGCATTATTTAATGCATTTTGGTTCTGCTACTTTAATATTTTCACATTATCATAATATTAGAACTTGCAATAGAATTCATTGTGATAATGAGCATTAATATATGGATTTTTGTTAAATTCCAATAGTTATAAAAACAAAAAACAAAAAACTAAGTAACATTAATGAAAATATTCAAATCAATAGCATTGTTCGTCTTGGTTTTACTTTCTTTGATTTTTTATATAAAATATAATCTAAAGCTAGATTTAGATACAATAGAATCCACTCAATCAATTTTAAAATCCAAACTTTTACTAGCAGGGGAACTGCCATATTTAGATTTTAAATTGTACCAAGCACCATTATATCTGATTTTGCTAGCTCTATTTATTAAAAAACTAGGAGTAATCTATGGTTTGATTATACTCCACATTAGTATTAATACTTTAATTTCATATTTGCTTTATAGATTATCTAAAAGATTGATTTTAGAACACAAGATTTTAAATTTATTGATTTTTGTTTTATCTTTCTGCTTTTTGTTCAAATTTCTACCTTTTTTTTATGACAATCCTATAAATCTGTTTTGGCTATTTTCGATAATAACTATACTTTATTTTTTTAGATATGTAGAAAGAGCAGAAAAAAAGTATTTAATATATACTTCTTTCTTTTTAACTTTAGTTGTACTTACTAAACACGATTCATTACTATATTTTTATGGCTTTATTTTTCAAGCTGTTTTATTCCATGAATTATCTTTAAAAGAAACAAATATTCCACTTTTAAAAAGACTTATATCCAGCTTTAGACATCCATTATATTTAGTGGGATTTACATTACTATTTGCATCACCATTCTTAATTATTCTCTTTTACAAGGTACCTTTTGAGGTTTTAAAGTTTAATCTATACGAGATGTCAATATTAAAATTTAAAGAGTTCAATAATGTTAATTTTCCTAGTTTTGTCAATTCAGGATTATATAATTTTAAAGCTATTATTTTAAATTCTAATTCATTATTGTTTTATCTTCCATTATTAGTCTATTTTTATGGCTTAGTATATATTGTAATGAGATATAGAAAAGGTTTGTTACCCTTGAGTAGTTATACCTTTTGGTTAGAAATGACAACAATTAATCTAGGAATGAATTTGTTTACTCCTGCTTGGGTTGTATCAAGAGCCGAGATGGTAATTCCATCAGTAGTAATTGGGTTTGTTTTAACTATTTATTATATTTTAAGTTTTAAAGAAAAGGAAATAATTTGATTATTTTTTTCTATTTAAAGCCAACAAATCATCAATTTCTAGAGCGTTAATCAAATAAGAACGAATAATATTCTCATTGATTTGGCTTAAATCTGTATAATCCTTCCAATAAACCTGTTTACGATTTTCCTTGACTAAAAATCCTATTTCATCATTGAGCAAATAACCTTTAGCAAAACCTAATCTTACTCCTTCATTCGTTTTTTTGGAACCCCATAAAACTGAGGAAGGCCAAATAAATGCTATGCTATAATGTCTTTTGTAAAACGGAACATTAAAAGAAAGGAATTCAGTACAGTTAGGGATGGTTTCAAGCAAAATACTTCTTAAAGCTAAGGCAATTTCAAGTTCATTTTCTGGTAAAAAATCAAAACAATCATTAATTGTTTTAAATTTTACATTTTGCATTTTCCTTTTAGGTTTATCAAAGCTTAGTTCCATTTTTAAATGCCTAATAAAATAGAAAGATTCTATTTCTTCTTAGATTTCAACGTTGCATTAGCTGTAAATATAGACTCATTTATTGCTTTAGGCATTAAATCTATTTTAAAAACTTTATGCTTAACTTTACTATTAATAACTGCTGTTGGCATTGATGGAGCAACTGCTGTTGTAGGATCTTGTACTAAGATTTTCCCACCTAACATTGCAATATGAGAAGCCCCATTAACTCCATCTCTTCCAAGACCAGTTAATACTACTCCAATACAATATTCACCAAATGCTTCGGCTGCACTTCTAAAAAGTGGATCAGCAGATGGTCTAACAAAATTCTCTTTAGGTCCTGCATCCAAAGAAAGAGTAAAATCAGATGAATTTATTCTAATATGAAAATCTCCAGGTGCAAGATAAATAGCACCAGCTTTACTTTCCATACCCTCTTCAACTAAAAAAACATCTAATTCTGTTTCTTTTTTAATTCTTTGAGCAAAAGTTTCTAACATCCATGGAGGTCCATGTTGCACTAGGTAAAACGCCGCTGTTGAATTTGAATTTATGTTTTTAATTAATTCTAAAATTGTAGGAGGTCCACCAGTAGAAGTAGCAATTACTACACACACAAATGGAGGCAAGTTGTTATTTTTTTTAATTAAATTACTTTCTTTGTCCACCTTGTAAATTGGTTTTTGACGATGTTTTAAAAGACCATCTTTAACAATACCCAAAAGGTCATGAACATTTATAGGTTTGGCTATATAATCATCAGCACCAGCTTCTAAAGCATATTCTTTACTATCTCGAGAAACTAAAGCAGTAATCATAACAATATAAGGTGCTGGCTTTTCCTTTTTTTCTCTTACTCTTCTAATTAATTCAATACCATCAACTTTTGGCATCATCCAATCTGTCAGAATTACATCAAATGTTTCTTTTTCTAAATGGAGAAGAGCATCATGCCCGTTATTCGCAACTACTACTGAGTAACCTGCATTAGATAATACTCTTTTTAATAGAATCGAATTTGTTAGTTCGTCTTCAACAACTAATATTTTGGCAGTTGTATTCAATGTTTATTTCACTTTTTATTAAAATATTTATATAAATTAACTAAAAATATAATTTAATAATAATTTTAAATGTTAATTCATAAAATTATTTGCTATTTTACTCATTTGGCTCGAAAACTGAATTTTCAATACTTGAATTTAAAATATAATCGAAATCAAAATTTGATATGAAAAATGGAGTTTCTGAACGGTAGATTTTAGGAAGTTTGATATTTCCATAAGTACCATATTCTTCAATATAAGTAAGAGTAGCAATTGGACCTTGAGAAGTTTCTTCTACTTGTTCAATTTTAGAAATCAAAAAAGATGTTTCATTATAAAAATAAGTAAATGTAGAACCATTCTTGTTGATTGCTTTCAACATTATCAAACCATCTCTTTTGCCTAATACTTCACACTGGAAACCATTTTCTAGTAATAAATAATCTTTAAAAAGGGTAGCTTCTTGCTTGGTTTTTTCAAGATCATTATCTAAGATTTCAATTTTTTCAGAATTACTAATGTTCCAACCTTTATTTCCATTGTAAAGTACTGTAGTCTTAAAAATACCAAAGTCAGAGACTTGTTTGTATTTTTTATCTTTAGTTCTTATTTCAATATATGTACCTGGATACTGTTTGCCACCAGAATTTAGTTCAGCTTTCGCATTTGAACTAATATTAGTTACAGCTTCAATATTTGCTCTTCCACCAATTGCATCAATTGCTTTATTTAACAATTCTTTAGCAGAAATATCTACTTTTTCAGCTAAGCTAGTTGGTTTCATTTCTACATCATAGTCAAAGATATTTCCAAATTTTTCTAAGCTTTTTCTTACAGACAAATCACCTACCACTATAATATATGAAGTCAAAGGGCTAAAATAAGTTTGTGCTGCTTTTTGAACTTCAAAATTTGTAGATGATAGCAATCTTGATGTATAATTCTGAACATATTCAACTGGCATATTATAAAAATCAGCCGTTTGGACTAATCTTGTGATGTTTCCAACATCTTCAAAACCTAATGAATAATTACCGATTTTATACTGTTTCACAACATTAAAATCTTCTTCCAACATACCTTTTTGAGCAATATTATTCATTTCTTTAACCATTACTGAAATTGTAGAATCAGTTACTGAATTTCTAACTTCTGCATTTAAAACAATTTTGTTAATAAACTTGTTTTCAGTTACATAAGAGTAAGGAGAATATGTAAACGAATGTTTTTCTCTTAAAATTTTAAACAGAATTCCCGAGAATCCGCTTCCCATAACATTTGACAACATTTCAGCATTTTCAAAATCAGGATTGGCTCTACCAACAATTGGTGCAACATATTGAACAACTGACTGCACTGAAGCTGGACGATTAACAAAATAAACACCTGCAGGCATTGGTTTTACAATTGGTACATCAAAGTCAAAAACATTTCCTTTTTTCCATAGACCAAACATATCTTCAAGTTTGGATAGTATTTCTTTTTCATCAATATCTCCACTTACTGCCAAAGTTACATTTGAAGCATTGAAAAGAATGTCGTGATATTGCTTTAAATCTTTTGTTTCAATAGCATCTAAATCTTTTTCGGTAGTTAATTTCGAATAAGGGTGTTCTTTCCCATACAATGCAATTTTTGACATTTGACCAGCAAGGTAATCGCCATCAGTTTTTCTTTCTTGTAATTCAGCTCTTTTAACGTCTATAATTTTTGATAATTCATCTTTAGGAAATGAAGGATTAATTATTGCCTCTGCAAATATTTTTAATAGCTTATCTTGGTTTTTTGTTAAACAGCCAGCATAAATCATATTGTATTCTGTTAAAGCAGAGCAGAATATACTTGCCGAAATAAAGTCCAATTCATCATTGATTTTTTCGGCAGTCATTTTGTTTGTGCCTTTAGTAAGCATAGACATTGTAATTCCTGCAAGTCCAGCTTTTTCTGAAGCAATTGCCCCACCTTTTATCAACATAGAAAATTGAATGAGTGGTTGCTCATTATCTTTCATCAAATACACTTTCATTCCATTAGTTAAATATTTAATTGAAATATTTGGGAATATAGCTTTTTGTTCAGCCAATGGTATGGGTTTAGTTTTTAGCAATTCTGCATTTGCAAAATTTGAAAAACTTATAAAAAGTAATATTAAAAACAATTTCTTCATTTTATCTACTATTTAATTTTATTTGATTTAATTAATTATTTTTGGTGCTGATAGTAATACAAAACTACCCTATTCTTTTTGCCAAAATACTTTTCAGCTGCTTTTTTTATGTCTGCTTTAGTAACTGCCAAATATTTTTTTATCTCGTTATTAATCAATTGTGCATCTCCATAATATGTATGGTATGATGCTAACATTGATGCTTTTGACCATACATTTTTTGTTTGCTGTATGCTTTCAGTCTCTTTTAAGTTTTTAGCTTTTTCAAGTTCTCTATCAGTTACTCCTTTTTTAATTAAAAGAGCAATTTCATCATCAAACATTTCAAGCATATCTTCTAATTTTTTCCCTTGATTAGGTAAAGCATTTAAAACAAATGCACCTGATTTTTCCATTTGATCATAATACATAGATACTTGAACAGCAATTCTCTCTTCTTCAACCATTTTTTTGTTAAGTCTTGAACTAGCTCCTGATGAAAGAATATCAATTAAAAGTTCTGCTGCATAAGCATCATTATCAGTTTTATTTGGAGCTCGATAAGCTACAAAAACAGCTGGTAATTGAATCTTTGGATCAATTACATCTTCTTTGATTTCACCTAAGGTGTAATCTGAAACAGGTAATTCAAATCTAACTGGTTCTTTTGATTTTGGAATACTACCAAAATATTCTTTAACATATTTTTTAACAGAATCAACATCAATATCACCAGAAATAGCTAATGTTGCATTGTTTGGTTGGTAGAAATTATTATAAAAATTTTGAAATTCCTTAACTTCTGACTTATTTATATGGTCAGCAGATCCTATCGTTTGCCATTCATAAGAACTACCTTTAAAAAGCTTTGAGTAAAGTTTTTCATTAGCATCACCATAAGGTTGGTTATCCAATCTATTACTTCTTTCTTCTTTTACTATTGCTCTTTGAGTTTCTACGCCTTCTTTTTCAACTTGCAAATTTCTCATTCTTGAAGATTCAATCCAAAGTGGTAGTTTGATTTGGTGAGCTGGCACCATATTTTCAAAAACAGTTTCATCAACTGAAGTATGAGCATTCAATTCTCCACCTACTTCATTGATATACTTACCTATAGATGACCTAGGTATTTCATTGGTTGCTTCAAACATTAAATGTTCAAAAAAATGAGCAAATCCTGTTCTTTGTGGATTTTCATCTTTTGAACCTACTTTGTAATGCAAAATAACTGCACAAACTGGAGCTGACTTATCTACATTATATATTACATGAAGACCATTTTCTAAGGTTTCTTGCTCTATTTTTATCACATTACTTTGTGATAAACCAAAGTTAGAAGCTAAAAATAAAACAAATAAGCTTAATATAATTTTTTTCATACTTTAAAATCTATTATTATTCGAAAAATACTAAAATGTGAATGTTAAATTAAACAAAAATTGAATTTTTAGATTAATTCCCTGCAAAAATACACAAAAATCAAATTGTGGTTACACAATAATTGGTGAAAGACAAAAATATACTTGAAATATTTGAAAGTTGATAGATTTAAATTTGAAATAACATTATTGTAAATTGTAATGAGATTGTATTCTAACTCTTTACATTGCAACAAAATAAGTTGTATTTTGAATTCGAATACCAACTAGTAGTAATTCAACTTTTTGAAAATTAATTTGTAACAGCTTATTTGTGTGGAAATAATTCAACACTTTTAAAAAAATCAAAGCTAATTTGTCTTTATACCCAATCAATTTAAAACTTGAATAAGATTAACTGTATAGTTAAATTGCAAGTTCAAAAATTCAAAAATAAATTAATTTGGTAAAACATGAAAAAGCATATTCTCTCATATCTAATAGTAATTTCACTTTTGATTTCATTTAATATTGGCAAGGCTAGTGAAATTCAAGAAGGAAACTTTATCTCTAATGTTAGACAACTTATTTATGAAGGTAAACGCTCTGGTGAAGGATATTTCTCTCAAGATGGGAAAAAACTGATTTTTCAAAGTGAAAGAATTGATGATAATCCCTTTTATCAAATTTTTATGTTAAATTTCGAAACAGGTGACATTAACCAAGTTTCAAATGGTACTGGCAAAACTACTTGTGCCTATTTCCAATGGAATGGTACAAGAGTACTTTATTCTTCTAGTTATTTAGATCCCAAAGCTAAACAAAAACAAAAAGATGAATTAGATTTTCGTGCTTCAGGTAAAAAGAAAAGATACTCTTGGGATTATGAACCAGAAATGGACATCTTTTCTGCAGATCAAGATGGTAAAAATATTAAGAGATTAACTTCTGAATTTGGTTATGATGCAGAAGGTTCATTTTCACCTGATGGGAAAACTATTGTTTTCTCTTCAAATCGAAGTGCTTATGCTAAAAATATGACTGATAAAGATAAAAAACAGCTTGAACTTGATGCTTCTTATTTCTGTGAACTTTACACTATGAATGCGGATGGCTCTAATGTTAGGCAGTTAACTAATACTCCCGGATATGATGGTGGTCCATTTTTCTCTCAAGATGGTACAAAAATAATTTGGAGAAGATTTTCTCCTGATGGACACTCAGCAGATATTTATACTATGAATGCAGATGGCACTAATGAAAAAAAGATTACAGATTTTGGTGCAATGTCTTGGGCTCCTTTCTTTGACCCAACTGGAGAATACATAGTATTTGCTTCTAATAAATTTGGTTTTGGAAATTTTGAAGTTTTTTTAGTTGATAAAAATGGTGAAAAAGAACCTGTAAGAGTTACTAACACCGATGGATTTGATGGTTTGCCAGTTATATCGCCAGACGGTAAAAAATTATGTTGGACTTCTGGTCGTTCCAAAGATGCTTCAAACCAACTATTTATTGCTGATTGGAGCAATGCTGGCGCTTTAAAAGCATTAGCTGAAGCACCAAAACGAAATCAAACTGCACTAATGAATTTTACTTCTGAAATATTAACAAGTGAATTAAAAGCTAAAGTTTCTTACTTTGCTTCAGAGGAATTGGAAGGTAGAATGACTGGAAGCGAAGGTACAAGACTTGCTGCAAACTATATCAAAACTCAAATTGAAAAGTTAGGTTTGAAACCTCTTGGCGAAACATTTGATTACAAATTTGATTTCGTTCAAGATATTGTGATTAATGATTCAAAAAATTCTTTGTCATTTAATGGACAAAATTGGAAATTATATGATAGTTTCATTCCAGATTTATCAAGCAATAATGGAGAAATAAGTGGTAATGTAGCTTTTGTTGGGTATGGAATTAAAACTGGAACTAATAGTGAAAAAGAATACAATTCTTACAAAGGATTGGATGTAAAAGGCAAAATAGTAATGATGCTTTCAGGTATGCCTGATGGTTTGAAGGAAGAAGAAAAGAAATCTATGTTACATTACTCTGATAAAATGTTCAAGATAATGGTAGCAAGAGAGCTTGGAGCAGTAGGAGTAGTTTTTATTTCAAATAGGCAATATTTTTCTAAGCCAAAAGCAGGCTCAATTCCAGCAAAAGCAGGATTGGTAATTGGAAATGTTAACTATCAAATTGCAAATCAAATTCTAAAATCAATGGAAACAAATGTTGATACTTTGATTGCTCAACTCAAAGATTCTAGCCCACATTTTAGTGGTTCTTTTGATATAAAAAGTGCAAAATTAGAAATGAAAGTTGATTTGAGCAAAAAAATTGGTCAAGACAATGATGTATTGGCTTATATACCTGCTAGTAAAGCTACAGATGATTATATCTTGATAGGTGGGCATTATGACCATCTTGGAAAAGGAGAAACTAGCTCACTATCTGATGATGAACATAAAAACTTTATCCATAATGGTGCTGACGACAATGCTTCTGGTACTTCAGCTGTACTTGAACTTGCAGAATATTTTGCTAATTTGAAAAAAGACAAACCTGAACTATTTACTAAAAATGTGATTTTCGGTTGGTGGTCTGGTGAAGAATTAGGTTTAGTTGGTTCCGAAGCATTTTGTGACAAACCAAGCATTGATATAAAGAAAATCAAAGCATATTTTAATTTTGATATGGTTGGTATGCTAAAAGAAAACAAACTTTCTGCTCAAGGCTTAGGTTCATCACCGGGTTGGAAAAAAATTCTTGAAAAGAAAAATATTGTTGCAGGTTTTGATTTGAAAATGCAAGATGATCCATATTTACCAACTGATGCTATGGCATTCTATAAGAAAGGTGTTCCTGTAATAGCTTTCTTTACAGGGCTTCACGAATACTACCATAGATATAATGATGATATAGAGAATTTGAATTTTGAAGGAATGGGAAAAATTACAAAATTCGCTGCAAATGTAATTACTGAAGTAATGAAAACTGATAGCAATTTGGCTTATGCAAGTGTTGCTATGTCAAGCAATCAAGCAAGTGCAAAAAGTTTTGGAGTTGCTCTTGGTACTATACCAGACTACACTGCTGATGTGGAAGGAATGAAACTTTCTGGTGTTAGAACTGGTGGTGCTGCGGAAAAAGCAGGTATAAAAGGTGGAGATATTATAATCAAACTTGCTGGGAAAGATATTAAAAATATTTATGATTACACTAATATGCTATCGGAGCTTAAAGCAGGAGAAAAATATAAAATTACAATCATAAGAGATAAAGTTAATATGGAATTGGAAATTATTCCAGCTTTACCAAATCATTAATATTCTTAGTTATCTGTTAAAGGTATGTATGAATCTCAGTTATAAAACACCAAACTTTTTTCTGTCATACCTTAGAAACAAGAGATCTGAATTATGAATTATAAATTATGAATTATAAAATGAAACTTATGAATACATTTAAAATATTAATATTGTTTTTTATTTTCCAAATTAAATTAGTTTCAAAAGAATTTGAAATTACACCCTTAAATATTAATTTTAAGGGTGTTGTTTGCAATGATTCAAATGTTATTTCTTATGGAGATTATGGATCAATTCTATTAAGCACAAACAATGGCAATACTTGGAAACAAATAAGAGTATTTGAAAATGGTTCTATAATTAACTGTATATATGAAAAAGATAGAATAGTTACATTTAGTTCAAATGGTGAAATTAGTATTTCTAAAAATAATGGTTTCAATTGGGAACTTATAAGTAAGATTAACGATAACATAGTTGGAGTAATTATTCATCCAAAAGGTTATGCTATAAGAAGTGAAAATAAATTAAGAATATTAAATCCAAATTTCAGTGTTTATAGTTCAAAAGCAATCTCATCAATAAGAGGATTTTACAAAAATTATATTTGGCAATTATATCAAGATACTATTGATTTTAATCAAACAATGACAATTCATAAAAACGATCTTGTTATTTCAATAGATTATCCAGTAAAATATGTTAAATACAATGAGAATTTGACACCAATTGATACTCTAAATGTAGATAAAGTGAATAATTGTACAGATTGTTTAAGAAATTACTATATTTATTCTGATTCAAATTATATCTATTTTACTAATTTAGATAGTATATTTAAGTGTAGCGATTTTATAAATTTTGATAGTTTTTTAAAATTGAATAATGGATTTTTAAGATTACAAAGTAAAAGTAATAATATTAATATTTTAGAAGGTAGAATCTGGGGAGCAGATAACCAATTTATAAATTTTTCAAAAATTGTTAATGACAATTATAAATACGTTATTGGAAACGTTGATTTTATAATTAATTCATTAGTATTTGATTCGCGAATTTTGAAAGGATTTGACTTTAATGAAAAGTATCTATTTTTGGTTAAAGATAATAAAGTTATAATAAAAATCAACTTTATTTCTTCACAAGTTGAAATAATATCAGAATTTTCTCAAAGTTCAAAATTAATTAACCCAGACTTTTTAAAAGATAACAATTCTATTTATTATACTGCTGACAATGAAAACGGAAAAATATTTTTAGGTGCATTTAATTATAATATAATATATAAAACACATGATGAAGGTATTACTTTTCATAGGGTATGGGGTAACCATGATTACACAAAAAGCGGTTTTACATATTTTAAAAATTTTAATAACAAGTTAAATCTATTGACATTATATCAATTTAATAGTTCTTTTCCTTTAATTCAACCTGAAATAAGTGGATTGTATATTTCAAATGACAATGCTGAAAGCTTTAAATATAATAGAACTGAAGCATATACATTCCCAATTTTATTGAATAATAGAGCAAATTGTTATAAAAATGAATTAGGATATGTTATCCCATATAATTTTAATTCTTTTAATAGCAAGACATTAAATTTTACACGAACATCTGATAATAATTTTAAGCCAATAAGTCTTTTTCAAGATTCAAATTATACAATATTTTATACAAACTCTAAAGATACTAATACTTTTTTATTTCAAACTTATGATGATATAGACTCGACAATTATAATAAAATACACAAAAAATAAAGGTCGAAATTGGGAGACAATAAAGGAATTTCCGTTTAAATATGATTTATTTTATAATATAGAAATTGAATTAAATGATACAAATTATTTAGCATCTGCTTATATAAGTGAAACAGAAAAAAAGCTCGAATTCGGTATTTTGAATTTAGAAAGTAGAAGATATCAATATTTGTATACTTATAATTATTTAGATACAAATTTAAGACATTACACTGCAATCACAAGTGATAGTAATAAAATATATTTAGCAGTAAAAGATACAATATTTGAGATATTTGATTACCTAAACCCCAATACTTGGAAACAATTCATATTGCCTAATAATGGAAGAATTAGAAAAACTTTTAGAAAGAATAACGATAAATTCTTAGCAAGATATTCTGATTTAAATAATGAAGATAATTTATATTGGATTAAGATTACTAATAAACCCAAACTCATCCCAGAAATACTTGCAGTTGATAATGATTTTGGAAATGTAGATATAAAAGATAAAATATCAAAAACCCAAGTTTTGAATATAGGTAATACTTCCAAAAATGCTGATTTAATAATTACAGGGTATTCAAAATTAAATCAAAGTGTTTTTTTAACTGATTTACCAAAAGTAGATTTACAGAACCCTATAATAATTCAGCCAAATACATATTATCATTTTCAAGTACAATTCAAACCATCTGCAGTAAAAAAATATATTGATAGTATTGTTTTCTATTCAAATGCTGTTATTTCAGATAGTGTAACATTTCTTAAAGGTGAAGGTATAGATACTATCAAATCTTCTGTAATTGAAGATCAAACTTATTTCTATTCATATCCTCCTTTCCCAACTCCTTCTATGTATGAGCTAAAGTCGTTAATCTATTGGGACATGAGCTATAATATAGATGATTCGGATATTGATGTATATGATATTTACGGAAATAAAGTAGCTGATAAAGATAAGATAAGTATTAACAAGCTAAATACTTATTCAGGTTATCTTTCTTGGGATTGCTCAGGAGCTTCCACTGGTGTTTATATGATACAGATCAAACATGGAACTAATACTCATAATATTAGAGCTGTAGTGGTGAGATAATTATGAATTATGAATTTAAAGCTGTCTGAAAAGACAGCTTTTTTTTTTAAATTTTTCAAAAATACTTAAATCGTTGTTTTTTCGTTTATTATAATAGAATTTTAATAAAAATTAAGAATAGATGAAAAAAACAATATTCGTTATACTATTTTTTTCAGTTTGTTTATCAAAAGCTGAAACAGTTGAGTATAAAAAAATATTAATTGCAAATATAACTATTGCGAAAAATATAGATTCTATAAGTGACTATAAAGCAATGGCAGCACTCACTTATGCTACAATGCTAACAGATAAATATCGAATAATTAATAATAAATTAATTGATTCGATTACAGAATTTGCAAAAACAAATGGTGAGAAATTATCAGCAAAACAAATTGCAGAAAGGCTTGGTGCAGATTACATCTTGTTTGAAAGCATTAATAAGTTTCAAAATATGCTTAGATTGGAAATAGCATTAAGAGATGTTAAAAATGAAAAAGACAAAAAATCTGGAATTGGTTATGGTCTGCTCAATTATAGAAAAATCAATAACGACCTACCACTTTATGACCCAATCATATTGAAAGCTACTCAAAGAGCTTTAGCTTTAGCTTTTGGAGATAGTCTATTATATCAAAATGTGAAAGACAAAAAATTACAGGTATATCCTGCTTTTGCAACAATTGTTGGTGGAATTGAATATGAAGACAATTCTAGATATCCTAATTGGCGAATGTTCCAAGACAAAGTTTTGAGTTCGTATGATGGTTGTGAAGTTATGTTTGAAGAATCAAAAGACTCACCAACTTTAGCAGTATATGATTTGGCAAGCAGAGATTCTATTTTTACAAGATTCAAACTTTATGGATTTGAAAATTATAATGCAGCAAATATTACAGAATTGGCTGTGCTAGAAAAATTTGATGTAAGATATTATATTTGTGGCAAACTTGAAAGAAATGAGGAAGGAGCACTATTTGTTGCGTATTTACTTGAGATAAATAAGAGCAAAGTAAACATTGTCAAAAGTAATGGTGAGCAAATACTAGAAGATAGCACAGATAAATTCAGAGAAGCGATTCGAAAAGCTACACAAAGGTTAGTTGGAAAACAGCAAAGCAAAAATGATTGATACAAGCAAATTAATTATAGCAAAATTTGGTGGTACTTCTGTAAAATCAGCAGAAGAAATGAAATTAGTCTATAATATCCTACAAAAACAGAAAGAGAAAAAAATAGTTGTATTATCTGCTTGTGGAGGTATAACCAATTTGATAATAGATTGTTTGCAAATGTCTTTAAAAGGTAAACTATCTGAATCTGAGTTGCTCTTAAATAAATTTGAAACCCACCACAGAGAATTAATTGAAAATTTGATTTTAGACATTGAATTAAAATCACAAGCTCATTTAATAGCAGATATGTCTTTTGAAATTTTAAGAAACAATTCCAAAGGTACTTTGCTTTTAAGAGATTTGCCAAAAATTGTAGAAGATAAATGTGTAGCTCAAGGTGAATTATTATCTTCAATGATTTTTTATTATTACTGTTTGTCTAAAAAAATAAAGTCACATTTGTTGGATATTAGAAGTATAATTTCTAAAAGAGAGTTTGATCATAGCAAAATTGAAGTTATGGTGGATTCTGACAAACTTCAAATTGCTTTAGCTGAATTTAATACTAATGATGTGATTATTACTCAAGGTTTTATTTGCAATGATGAATTTGGTAATACTTCAAATCTTGGGAGAGGAGGCTCAGATTGGACAGCTTCAATTTTAGGTGGAGAATTAAATGTAAAGGAAATTCAAATTTGGACTGACGTTAATGGAATATTGACTACTGACCCCAGATTAATTTCCACTTCTGAAACAATTAAATCAATTAGCTTTAAAGATGTTCAAGCATTATCTTTTTATGGTGCTAAGGTATTACATCCAGAAACAATTAAACCAGCAATAGATAAAAATATTCCAATTATAATTTTAAATACATTTAATCCTGAAAGTAAAGGAACTAAAATATCGAATATTTTTATTGAATCTGAAAAACTCATCAAAGCAGTGGTATTGAATGATGATTGTATATTGTATGAGTTTGAATTAAATCTCAATCAAAATATCAAAAATAATCAATCCAAAGATATTTTAACTCGTTTTAGTTCATTGCATGCAATTATTTATCTATATGAATTAAGAGATAATAAATTGTTGGTGGTAATTAAAAAGGATGAAATACTTCAAAAATATTTTGAAATGGATACTTTTGGATCAAGTTTTAATGCAATTGAAGTTGATTTAATAGCTTGTATTGGTGTTAATAATAATGTCTTTAATGAGTCAGATAAAATATTGTCTTTTTTAAGTGCCAAAGATTGTTTAATTTTCAACTACAATATTGAAACTAAGATATTATTTTCACTTTTTATGCCTGAAAAAGGCAATGATTTTTACAATTTTATACATCAGTTCACAATAGAATAAAAAATGGATTCTTCATTCACACATGGCATTTTAATAGTTGATGATGATATAATGATTTTGAAATTGATTAAAAACATTTTTCAAAATCATTACGAAGTAAAGATTTCTGTATCTGCAGAAGAAGGACTAAAGACTCTTAGGAATGGCTTTAGACCAGCAGTTATTGTTGCAGACCATGTTATGCCTAAGATGACAGGCTCTGAATTTTTGAAACAAGCAGCACAATTTTCTCCAAACTCAACTCGTGTGCTTCTTGTAGGACATAACGAAACTAAAGACATTGTATCAGCAGTAGGTGAGGCAAGTGCTTATATGTATTTGACCAAACCATTTATGGAAACTGAACTTCTGCAGGCTATTAAAATTGGAATAGATTACCACAAGCAAAAATCAATATTAAGTTCTTATCAAGAAAAAGAAGTAAAATTAGTAACTGAATTAAAAAGATTAAATCAAATGGTTCAATCTTTGAATAATGAGAAATCAGCTATTTTTGATGAAAGTATGAAGGCAATTGCTTCTATAATTGCTGTAAATGAAAAGTTTTATTTTACTGGACATACCAAATATGTAAATGCAATTTCTAGAGGTATTGGAGAATTGATGAGGCTTAGGTCGGATATAATGACTTCAATTTATTTAGCAACACAAGTGCATAATATTGTAACAATTAAAATGCCAGAAAGATTTAAACTTTTTAGCCCTTATGACATTGTAAATGAAAATGATTTGGGTGCATACATCAAATTTTTTAATGAAAGTTTGAATATATTAAAAAACATTTCTGCTTTTAAAGATATTACTCCAATTGTTGGTCAGATATACGAGCATTCAGATGGAACTGGCTTGCCAAGTGGCTTGCAAAAAGGTCAGTTTTTAATAGAAGCACAAGTAGTATCTATTGCAAATATATATCATAATAAAGTATATCAATTGGAGCCAGCACATTATGCACATCTAACTATGGAAGGGCAATATGTTCAAAGCAAAGACCACACAGCTCGTAGACATAAAAAAGCAATTCAATTTATTGAGAACAAGAAATCTTGGTTTGATGAAAAAATACATTCTAGATTTATGGAGTTAGTTGAAAGTGAAAAATGCCCAGAGCTAAAACCTATACCTGAAGATTTAGTTTTAAACTATGTTGAGTAATTAATGGTTAAATCAATATATATATTCATACTTATTCTTTTGGTTAGTTGCAATGCAGGGTTAGAACCACCTCAAGCTGTTACTGTATTTAGCCCAGCAATATCCGGAAAGATAGTATATACTAATGGTTTAAATAATTGGCCTCCAATAGATTCTTTAAAAGGGATGCGAATTTTCTTTTTTAAAGAGTTCCCTGATACTGCAAGTATTTTAAATGATATAACTAAAGGAAATGTGATATTTTCTGATAGTACTTTACCAATTAATGTAAGTCAAACAAATTTTATACAATATCTAAAAGAAACACCTGTAACATTTAAATATATTGCTGTAGGTCAAAACTTTAGTTCCTCATTGCTTGATTGGAGAGTTGTTGGTTTATATTCAGATGACAATAAAACTCCTAAAGCAATTATAATTGGAAAAGATAGCAGTGCAAAGAATATAATAATTAATGTAGATTTTAAAAATTTGCCACCTCAACCTTTTTGATTTATGAAGAAAATCATTTTACTATTTCTAATAATGTTTAGTTTCAATTATTCTAATGCCCTTGATTTTGGTGGTAGGATTTTAAGTATTGATAGTAAAAAACCAATATCAGGTGCTACAATTAAATTAGAAGGTACATCAAAAGGTTCAATTTCCAATAAAAGTGGTGAATATATAATTACAAACATCAAAAGTGGAAAATATAGAATTTTAGTTAGTTTCGTTGGTTATGAATTAATCGCTAAAGAAATTGAAATTAAGGAAGGGATTAAACTTGATTTTGAGATGGTAGAGACTGTATTAAATATGAATACTATTACTACAATTGGTAGAAAAGACCTTCAAGCAGTACAGGAAGTACCAATTTCAATTTCAAATATTAGCAGCGAAGAAATAAATGTTAGAGGGACTAAATCTATAGAAAAAGCGTTGGAATATGTGTCAGGAGTAGAAGTAAATAGAGATAATATTAGTATTAGAGGTACGAGTGGTTTTACTTTTGGAATTGGATCTCGAGTTGCATTATTACTTGATGGTTCGCCATTACTTTCAGGTGATAATGGCGATATGAAATTTGATGCTTTGCCACTTTTTAACATAGAAAGAATTGAAATAATAAAAGGTGCTTCATCTGCTTTGTATGGTACAAGTGCTATTGGAGGAGTAGTAAATATTGTTACTCAAACACCAAAAGAAGAAGGAGAATTAAATATTCGTTTATTAACTGGTTTTTATTAGATATTTCTTATTCCAAAAAATTTGACAATATAAGTTTAACTACTTCGGCTGGTTATTATGATAGAGATAATTTCAGATATTTTAATAAACAAAAGCAATTAAATCTGTATTCTAAAATTGGCTATCAAGTTTCTGATAATTTCAGTTTTAACTTATCTGGCAATGCTACTATCGTTAGTTATGATGATTGGGTTTTTTGGCGTTCATTATCTCAACCATTTCTACCACCTTTAGGATCTGATTCTATTACTTTAAATTCAGATAAATATAATATTATGTTTGATGGTAAGTATTTGTTTGATGAAAATAATTTCTTAATAATTAAGTCAGGTGCATTTTTTACTTCAATGACAAATAATCTGTCATTAGATAATACTGAGGTAAGAAAGTCAGATGCATTATCTTTAAATAATGATTTCCAATTTTCTTCCAAATTAGATAAAACCTTTTTTCTAACTTATGGATTTAATATTGCAAATAACAAAGTTCGTTCTATAACATTTAAAGACCATGACCAATCAATATTTTCTTTTTATACTCAAGGAGAATATTCAGGAATTGACAAATTAAATATTACATTTGGTGCAAGACTTGATAAAGAACAAACAGATGCAATTAGTTCAAAATTAGTTGTTTCTCCTAAACTAGGGCTTTCATATAAACCAAGCAACAAACTAAATCTGCGAGCTTCTGTTGGAGCTGGCTTTAGAGCTCCTGTTATTGCTGAAAGATTTAGCTCTGTTAAATTTTTGGGTTTTTTGGTTAGACCTGATTCCACTCTTAGACCAGAAAAAAGCACATCGTATGAAATAGGAACAAACTATGAATTTAAAATTTTGAATACACCAATATATTTAGATTTAGCTTTATTTCAAAATGATTTGATTGATTTGATAGATCCTGATTTCCCAGATAAAACTAAAGCTGAAGTGCAGTTTAGAAATATTACAAAAGCAAGAATTAGGGGTTTGGAGATAAATATTAAAACATTTCTTTTTGATTTTTTAGGATTGGAAACTGGTTTAACTGCCATGGAACCTAGAGATTTGGATTTGAATCAAACATTAAAATATAGATCTAAATTTGTTTGGACAAATAAATTATTACTTCCATTAAGCAATAATTTGCAAGTACAAGCCGACTATAGATTCAAAGCTAGAAATGAAACTATAGATGATAGGCTTGCTTTTGGAATTAAAGATACTGAAGCTAGAGTAGATGTTCACGTTGTTGATTTAAGATTAATCTACAAAGCTCAAAATGATTTTAATATGCCAATTTCTTTTATATTTAGCTGTAATAATTTGCTAAATTATTATTATACTGAACTTGTAGGAAATATGGCAAGTACTAGATTTCTAAATTTACAAATTGATTATAAATTGAATTAAAAGGGTTGTTTATGTTTTTAAGAATTATGATATTAGTTACTTTTTGTTTTACACTCAAAACATTTGCTTTAGATGATAAAGATAAAGCAATTATTACAGCAAAAAGAGCAATTGAATTAATGAACAAAGGTGAATTTCAAGAATCAATTGACAGTTTGAATGTATGTATTGATTTAGATGATAAAAATATTAATTATAAATATGAAAAAGCTCTAGCATACACAAGGTTGAAAAGATATCAAAAATCTATAGATATTTTAACTCCTTTAATTAATGAAAAAGATGCTAATGATAAATTTTATCAATTACTAGGAAATAGCTACGACAATTTATCATCAAGAAAAGCAGCTTTTCAAGTATATAAAGATGGATTGCAAAAGTTCCCTAGTTCTGGAAGGTTATATCAGGAATTAGGTCTTAACAAACTTAATGATACAAATTTGAAAGCTGCTATAGATTATTGGAAGCAAGGAATAAAAGCAAACCCAGAATTTGGAAATAATTATTATTTAATAGTTATAAATTATCAAACAAAAGATAGCTTACTCTCTCTTGGAAGTTTACTAATTGCCGAAGAGTATATTAATGTTTCTGCCAACCCCAAAAGATCTAAAGAAATATCACAGCTATTAATTAATACGTTCAATAAATTTTTTAGTTATACAAATGAAGAATTTGATAGGTATGAAAAAAATTCTGAGTTTATTATGTCTGATGATAGAGAATTTATTAATTCATTCTCATCAATTATAAAAAAAAATGTATTGGGTAAAAGGAGTAATAATAAATCTTTTTCTTACGACTTTTATTCTTGTAGAGAAAACATATTAAACGAATGGAACAAAAAAGAATTAAATGTAAAATTTCAAAGGAAAATTTTAGAATATTTTGATTTAATGAGAAAAAATCAAGTTTTTGAAGCTTATAATTTTCTTCTGTTTAATGACCAATTCCCAAAGGAAGTAAATACTTGGCGAGAACAAAATATTGATAAAGTTAAAGACTTTACAAGTTGGCTTCCAAAAAATATTTACTCTGTTTTTGTAAAAGAATAACTGTTTTATGAGTACCGAAATAAATACAAATTTAAATGTGTTAGTGTTGGGTGGTAATTCTGGTAGATGGAATTATAAAGATTCATTGCATAATGAAAAATACATGAATGGTGTTGAAAGTTGGGTTTTTGCATTTAAAGGAGACTACATTTGCTCTTTAGAAGCGAGTGTTAAAGACATTTCAAGATATGATATTATCATTGCCAATTCAAATTATAATAATAATTTTTTTTCGCATTTAATTAAACTTCAAAAAGCAAGACCAATCCATACTAAATGGGTAACTCTACTTGAAGGTAATGCTTCAGATTATTTCAAAGTTAACCCACTTCTATCAGAATTATTTGATAATTCAGATTTGATTAATATTATAAATAAATTTACCTTACCTTTTTTTCAAAAACTTACTACTGCTAAAGTAGAATTTATCGGAATTCCATATCCGGTAGATTCTATTTCAAAAATGTCCTTGCCAATTGAAAAAAGAGATAAGACTATATTTCTCTGCCCTTGGCTCCTTAGCCGTCAAACTGAATATCTTGTTGCAAAAGAAATAGGTTTAAATTGCTATGGATATGAAAAAAGAATTTCAAGAAAACTTAAAAATATTGTATCTAATTATAGGATTTATGGTTCCAATTCTCCAAATTACAATTTTAATAAAGTTCAAAAATTATATAATGACCAAAAGTTAAAAGTATTAAAAGAAGTGTATTTAGGTGACTATTTTGAGGTTAACAGGAAATCGTTTTTATGGCTGAATCTTGATGATAGATTTACTTGGGGAAGATATGTTCTAGATGCCGCTGCATTACAAATACCAATCATTACTACCAAATCAACTGGCCACGCCGACGAACTTTTCCCATTTACTTATTTAGAAAATGAATTTGAATTAGATAAAGCTATTGAGCTTGGAAAAAGACTAGTTGAAGATAAAGATTTTTATAAACAAGTAGCTGAATATCCTATTGGTAAAATGGAACATTTGAAGCCAGAGGTTATGAAAGCTAAATTGTTGAAAGCATTGGGTTTAGCTTGAAAATACTAAGTTTTATACTACTTAACTACTTTCAATTCTCTAATAATTGTCTTGTTATTTTGTTTAATAATAACAAAATAGCTACCAGATCCTAAATCATTTAAATCCAAATTGATTTTGTTATTGCCAATTGTAATAAATTGTTGAAACTCTTTTATAGAATTTCCTCTAACATCAATTATTACAAAATTTAACTTAATTTCATTATTGGAATTTATTTCTATAAGAGCATTATGATCTGCAGGGTTAGGACTTATTTGCATTATATCAATACCTTCTATCTTGTCTTCTACCATTGTACCATCCCAAATAGTAAAGGGTTTGGTTCTATCAAACTCTACTGAAGGATCATTTTCTAGAACAGCTCTTAACATTACATTATTAGATAAAGCTGTTGGTACAACCCAAGGAACATATCCCAAAATTACATCTACGTATTTTAGTTCATCTACCCAAGAAATCCCATTGTTATAACTTATTTGAATATCAAATCTTTTCAAATTAGTAGAATTCCATCTAACTCTATAAGTTGAACCTGCTAATACAGATTCGTTAGCAACTGGGTTTTTAAATTTTACTGTACCAGTTATAATTTTAAAGACATCTGAAATAGCTATTTCTTGACCATTGTCTATGTCAGCCATTCTGATTCGAGCATTTTTAGTATTTATTAATGGTATATTCCATTCAACACTGGTCAAATTACCATCAACAGAGCTTAAAAGTTGGTACCATTTTACTCCATCTTCTGTAAATTCGAATTTAACCTTAGGATAGCCTTTTGCAACAAACTGAATATATGCTTTGTTCCCACCTTTGTATATTGGTTCTGAAGCATTAGGAGAAATGATTTTAGCAAATCCAGCTTGTATTGACCAAAACGCATCACTTCTATCTAGCTCTGCACCACTTGCCAAATCAACCAATCTTACTAAGCAGTTTGATGATGGGAAATTTGGTAATTGCATAGTAGCAGTTTTAACATTTACATTAAATGTGCCTGATGTTTGCCAATTTGTTCCACCATTTATTGTAAGATCTAATCTAACTTTTTGGCTTCCATCAGTAGTCCAGTTTACATTTATAACTCTACTTGGAAGGTATGATTCGCCACCATTTGGAGTTGTAATTTTAGCTGAGTATTGTAAAATTGGAGAAATGGTATCAAATTCGCCATAAGGAGTTACAATCTCATTATCAACTGAATGCAAACTTGTAGAATTATGCCAATTGAATTTAATTACTTTCTCTTTACTTAAAATTTTGAATTTTAAAGTACCTAGATATGTATCTTTATAAGGTACATTGATTCCACCATTAATAAAGTTTTTGTCATAGTCAATTTCAATTGTTCTAACACCTGTTAGTTTGTTATCTACATCATCTGTAGGAGCAGATCTAAGTTTTGAATAATAACCTAATTGTGGTTTGTTTGCAAATATAATAGTATCTATTTGATTTAAAGATTCAAATTTTACTGCAGAAGTATCATAACTTATAGCAAAAGTACTATTTGCTAATTTGAAATTTGTTGAAATATTTCTAATATAAAAATCAACTGTTGCAAAATCACCATTTTTCTTAGTAACTGCATTAACTTTATAATTTAAAGCACCAGCTTGTATTTCATTTTCTTTTTTAGGTTTTGAAACAACATAATTTTTGAAATCGCTTTCAATAACACCCTTTGGTTCAGCATATAATGACGAAACTTTTCCAAAATTTCTATCAACTATAGTTCTATCATCTGCATTAACAAATCCATCTCCAGTTACATCTGAGCTAGGATTGTTTGTTCCATCATCTACCCTAACTTGTACTCTATCAGCTGCATTTATTTGACCATCTTGGTTTACATCTCCACCAACCATTGCAGCAATAGCAATAGTTTTGGAACCAGCTGGACCATTATTAAATATCAATCCAGTAGTATTATAATTAGGATCTGAGACTGTAGTTTTAGCATCACCCTTGGCATTAAAATATTTCAAACTAATAGCGTCATCAGTTTCAAATTTCATTATATTATCTTCTACACCGTCCCAAGTTGCAAAATCCCAACCAGATTCTATAGCCCAAGTAGATTTGTTATCACCATCATATTTGAAAGAAACAGGGAATCTGCTCATGATTGGCAAATGGTTTTGTTGCTCAACCATAACCCAATACTTACCATCACTAATATCTGTTATAAGGTAATTTACATTTGCAAATTTTTTATTACCAGCATTTCTATTTAAAGGGTCTCGTTCTTCATACTTAAATCTTGAAAGTTCTGAAAGTAATCTTTTGCCCCTCACACCTGCATTTTCTTCAAATAAAGTAATTCTAATTGCTCCTTGAGGGTACAAAGTTCCAATATCTCTCATATTGAAACTATTTCGTAAGCCATCGTGATGACCTTCTAATAATACTCTAATTGTAAAATTATCAATTGGAGTAATTGTAAACAAAGGACTTTCAGATACTAAAGGTTGTTTTACATTCTCAATTGTATAGCTTAAGTTCAGTCTTAATCTAGCGTTAGTCAAAGCAGGGTTTAATGGACCTTGGTCATTTGTAATACCATCATTATTAACATCTGGGTTTGCTAAAGAAGCATTTAATTTTAATGCATATACTATATCACTGGTTCCACCCTTAAATACAAAGTTTGTACTATCGGGAATTGTAGAAGAATTAGTCGAATTGCCAAGATAGTATGTAGAGCCAATGTATTTGTATAATTGACTTAGACCACCTCCACCTCTTGATGAATATTCTAATGATGGTGCCACTCCAAAACTACCATTGCTTATTGCAAGTCCATCATAATCAAATCCAACCCACCTAACTTTAACATCTGTACTAGTATTCGAAACTTTTTGTCTAAATACAGGCTCTACTAGTTTAATAAATGGAATAGCAGCAATATATGATATTGTATCAATTCCAAACCTTGCATATATGCTAGGATTGTTTATTGCAGGAACTGTATTAGTTTTACCTTTATAATTAAATGTTGTACCATTAAAAGGAAAAGCTGCAAATAAGTTGCCTTGATTTGAAGGTTTCAAATCTTGAGTTCTAACAGTTAAAGAACCCTGAATGAATTCAGTAAGTCGTGTTGGTTCATCACCAATATATGATAAATTGTTTGGAACACCATTCCAAAATCTTAATTCTCTTAATTCACCCAAAAAAGGACCACTTTTATTAAAAGGCGAACTTCCAATATAGGTAGGAAATGTATTGGAAGAATTTAACTGTAAATCAAGTCCAAGTTGATTGGTGATAGATGTATCATTTTGAACAGTTCCATTTATATAAAACAATATTTTGGACTGCCCATTACCACCATTATTATCTATAAATACTCCAATATGTGTCCAAGCTGTATCAAGTGCTACTTTATTTGGAGCTAATATTTTATGTAAAGTATCACTTATTGCTGTTCTAATTGTGTCTTTAATATCTACAGTTGAAAATTTTAATTGACCAGTTGAAAGCAGTGCCAAATTAAAATGAGCTTTACTTGAATCATTTCCAACTTTACTTAATATTGTGTATGATGCTGAAGGCAAACTGTATGGTCTTATCCAAGTTTCAAAGTAAGCATTGTTCTTAGTTAAGTTCATACCAAGTTTACCATTTATAGTAAGTACTTGAAATGAATCCCTTTTAAAAGACAAATACCTAGCTACTGTAAATGGTCCTTCAACAGCAGAAATTTCTTGCATACCATAAGTCGAAGCACCTTTGATTCTTATACTTACATCTTTTTTAAAAGGCAAAGCAGAACGCAAATTTGCACTTGGATTATTGTTATTATAAGGTACCCAATTTGAAGTAGTTTTTTCAGCATCAACTGCTATTGTATCACCTTTATCGGTCTTTATACCATACCAATTTACTTGGTCTGTTGAATATTGCAATTCCAAATCTTTAGAATTAGGTGTAAAAGCCTCTGCCATACCAAAAGCCAACCAACGTACATCATAAATATCTGTTGGATTATTTGTCAATCCAACATTTTTTGTTGGTGATGTAATCCGTATATGAGGTCTATCTGGTCTATAAAATACTGAATCCACATTTGGAGTTTTCACAGAAGTATAATAAATCAGATTGTTTGAACCATTTTGAGCTGGATTTGAAGCCAAATCCAAATCATTACCTTCGAAATCATAATAGCTTTCAAGACTCTTTTTAATGTCGTTAGGTTGAGTTATTATTGATGGTTCTACCACACCATTTACCAAAGATCTAATTTGATTTTGGCTTAATGCAGTTTTCCATACTTTTACTCCTTTAAATCCAGCTTTTAAAAAATTGTTTTTAGCAAAAGTTGAATTAGGATTGACACCTACCCAAATTGGATGATTTGTTGTTTGCATACGAATATCGGCTGCATTGGTATTAATTGATTCATCTACCAATTCTCCATCTACATAAAGTCTAACTATATTATTTTCAACTGTAGCTGCTAAGTGTGTCCAATTAGTAGAATGAGCTGGAACAATATAAGGTAATGTATCTAAAACTACTCTCAAAGGATAAATAGCTGTAACTTTACCAATATAACCACCTACACCTCTGCCTAATATTTCTTTTGCTCTAAAAGCAGGTGTTGCTCCATTTTCTAAATAAAGCATCCATGCACCCTCGGACTTTGGATCTGTTCCAGAGCTACTTGCTATAATTGCTGGTGTTCCAGATTGCACACTGTCATTTAAATTAACCCAAGCCTCTACTGTTAATTGAGTTGAATTGCTATAGGGCTTTTCAGTTTTAAAAAATTGATTTTTGCCATTTAACTGTGCAAAAAAGAGTCTTCCTAAAACAAAAGATTCTTTGCTTGAATCTGCTAGATTTGATTTTGGTCTTAAAACTAAGTCTGTAGTGTTATTACCATCAAGCTGTGTAACTCTAATCCTCGCATTTTCAGATCTTTCTGTAAAATAGTTATTGTTTGCCCAAATTACACGAGTTGGTTTTCTATAATTAGAAGTATTTAATTGTACTGAATCTTGAGAGGTAATGTAAAATCTAGCTGGAGGATTTGATATTTCTCCAGATCTATATTTTGGATTGTTACCATCATTATTAGCCGATGTATTTCGCTCGGCAGCTCTTCCTATTTCTTTCCAAGTCAATCCATCATCTAATGAGTATTCATATAAAAAAGCTACATTGTCATCTACTATACCTGCTGCATTTGGCACTCTATACTTAGTAGGATTCACACTTCTTTCAATATATATTGGATGTCCTAATTTTGCAAATCCACCATTTACTCCCAATGGTGCTTTATCTCTATCTACAGTTTGACCTTTGTAACCAGGGTTTAATAAGGTTACACCTACAACTGTTAAGTCACTTGGATTTTTAAAAGCAACTTTACTTTCAATATCTGTACTATCTGAAGCAAAAATACGAATATCACCCGGCAACTTGCTTGAGCTCCATTTAATATCTGTATTGCTAGTATTTGTAGGGTTGTTTATTATATCAAAAGTTACTTTACCTATAAAAGTTCCTCTAAAATTTGAATCTACTATAAAACTAGTATTTCCTAAATTTCCAAGACTAAGCTCTAATGAATAATATTTTGAAGTAATCTGAGTTGAAACTAGCTTTGCATAACCATTTTGTGCATCGAAAGGTGATGAAATTTGGTCAAATATTACCGATTTTGATAAATTTCTATTTATACTATCAGTTAGATTAAGTTTTTGAATCAAACTCGGTTTGAGAAAAGTTGAATTAAATTCAATTACTAAAGAAGCATAACCTAACTTTGGTGCATCGAAAGTTTTTCTTTTCACCCAAATTTCAGCTTCAATTTGGTCAAATCTACGCCTTTGGTTAATAGTAAACTCATAACTCTGCGCATTCAAATCGATTGCAAAAATCGAAATAAATGTTAAAAGGAAATAAGCTATTTTCTTTATATTTAACATAGTTATGTTTGTTTTATATATGTCATACACCACTTATATCGGCACTATTGACAAATACTTTAATAATTTTAATTAATTTAAACTGCACAATATTAGACAATTGTTACAAGTTCTCTTTAATATATTACATAGATTATGCCAAAAAAATATTACTTACTTTAAATACTTGATTTTACAACTTGAGATACAAAAGCACCTTTCCGTCATTCTGAACGAAGTGAAGAATCAAGTGTTATCTTTGTCCTCCGCTGGCGTGAGGTGTCAGTCTATGACTGACGGAGGTGGTTCTTGCATTCGCATTCGTAGAGACAGGATTCAATCCTGTCTTAAAACATTTAGTAGCACAGACCTTCTTGTCTGTTTCTTATTTATATTCTGTATTCGTAGGGGCCAAAGCTTGCTCAACCCTTGTTAATTCTTGCATTTGTAGAGACAGGATTCAATCCTGTCTCAAAACATGTAGTAGCACAGACATTCTTGTCTGTTTCTTATCTATATCCTATTTTCGTAGGGGTTGAGCTTGCTCAACCCTTTTTATTATCCCATAAATACAGGGTAGAGCAAGCTCTACCCCTACAACCTCAAATTCATCCGATCAGGCAATCGCCTGTGACTTTAAGTTATCGGATGAATTCTCCAACCGTCTTTTAAAGCAGGTCAAATCTAGATTTAGTTAAACAAATTGCTAGCTATTTTGTTAAAAACTTTATTATGAATTATGAGTGTTTTTTTATAGATTGTAAAAGAGTAAGTATCGAATAAGTAAAAATAAATTTAAATGAATAGCAGTAAAATCAGAGTTGCTTTAATAGATGATGGGTTATTTGTAAACGAATCTTTTGAAACTATGTTAGGTTTACAATTTCCTATAGTTGAAGTTGTTTGTAAAGCTGAGTCTGTGTATGAAGGAATTATGACTATTAAGGCTTTTAAACCAGAACTAGTATTTCTTGATATAAAATATCCTGATGGTACTGGTTTTGATATTTTGAAGAATACAAAAGATGTTCCTTTTAAAACAATTTTAGTTACAGATTATAATGAATATGCAAAAGAAGCTTTTGAGCATTCAGTTTTACATTATATTAAAAAACCTTATAGGGTTGAAGATATTTCAAATTGTTTAGAATTATATGCAAACGATAAGGAAAACAATAAATTTAAAAAAACTAATGACAATGTAACTACTGATTATCAAAATTTTAAAGATTTAGATTATAAAGATATTGATTTAAATAAACTTAGTTTTATAGATCTTGAAAAAGAATTTATAGAAAGAAGAAAAAATGTAACCACTGTATTTGAAAATGAAACATTGTTATATAAATATGAAATGCTTAATCTAAATAGGAAAATAGCTATTTCAACTCAGAATTACAATAACATTAAAAACGAGATTGAAAGTGATAAAATAGTAATAAATACAAAAGGAGAAGCTATTGAAATTAATAAATCAGATATAGCATATTGTGTTGGTGATGGTAACTATACAGATTTTGTTTTATCTGATTCTAAAACTCATACTGTTTCAAAAAAATTAAAATCTATTGTAAAATTAATCAACTCAAATAAATTCATTAGAATTAGTAAAAAACACCTCGTGAATTTTGATTTTGTGAAAGAACATAAAATTGGAATGATTCATAAGGTAATTATGAAGTGTAATACAGTCTTACAGATAGGCAGAATCTACAAAGAAGAGTTTATTCAAAAGTATAATATCTTCAAATCTAAAAAGTAATCAAAATTCCTTTCAATGTATTTTGTGAAATAGTTATGTATTTTGTGAAATACCTATTTTTTTATTTGGTATTTTCATTTATGTTTGAATTAAGAAAATCGCTGAAATGATTTATTAAAATTTTAAATGGAGTGAAATGATGAAACCTACATAAAAAAAGAAGTCAAAGCAAAATGCTATGACTTCAATACTCGATAAACAAAGATTCATACCGTCAAAAGATCAATCTTTGCTTGCAGGTAACTGCAAAAATAATATTTTATATGCAATATACCAAATAAAATCAAAATGTATATTGCTTTCTTTAATGTTCAATGAGCAAAGTGCTTAAAGAACTAAAATATTTTTGTAACGAATTAAGGAAACTAAAAAATGAAAAAAATAATATTAAGTGCATTGCTATATGTAATGCTAATATCTGTGAATTGTGATAATTTGGTGGCAGATTGTCCACCAAATTACATCCAACAAATAATTTTGTACTCAATACCTGGAACAAATTGTGTAGCAAAAGTAGAAGTTTGTTATCAATGTACACCAACAAATAGTGGTAATGTAAATATTGGTGCGATTGAAATATATGATTGCGACGACAGACAAAATGCTTGGGGTGTTCTTAACGCAGATAATAGAAGTGCATTAATAAAATATGCTATTTTACATATTAATTATGGCAATTGCACTCCACCTCCTTGTGATCAAGGTGTTAAACAGTTTGTAGTAAGATCTAGTGCTTGTAACTATTATCAAAATGTTGTTGTAAATGGTGTAAAAATAGTTTCAAAATTGATTCCATGTAGTTCAGATGGCGCTTATTGTGAAAAAACTTATAATTTATGTTGGGATGGTACAACTATGTTAGTTACTTTAACAGGTTCTTATTTAATAGGTATACCTAATTGTTCAACTATTCTACCGGAAATTGGTTCTTATCCATATAATTGGGATCAAAACTGGGAAACATATTGCTTTACAGCTGGCTGCAATTAATAAATAGGATTATATTATGAAAAAATTAGTTTTAGCATTTCTTATTTTAACAAGTGTTGCTATTTCATCACAAAATTTACCTTTTAAAATGGAAAGATTAAATACTGATTTTAAGGGAGTAATTTATTTCAATAACACCATTTTTGCCTATGGCGATTATGGTGTTATTCTTTCAACTAAAGATTTTGGAAAAAATTGGAAACAAAATGATATTGATGAAGATTCAGATATAAAAAATATAATTGAAATAAATGGTAGGTTAATAGGTATAGCTGGTTCGAATATTATTGAATATGATAATATCAGAGATGTTTGGAATAAATATTTTATTAAAGATTCAATTATGTACAAAGATATTGCTTATGCAAATAGTCAAATTTTTTTAATTTCTGATAATAAAATAAAGTCTTTTGATTTAAATTTTAATTTAATCATCGAAGATTTTATTAAAGATAACTCAAAATTTAAAGCTATTGAAACTAAAGATAATGAATTAAATATTCTAACTACAAATCTAAAATTGATAAAATATGATACTCAGAATAATTTCATTAAAGATTCAATAAATCTAAATAGTAAAATAAATTTTATAAGTACAGATAATTTAGAATTTAAGATCATAGATAATGATTATTACTTAGGTTTAATTTCTGGATTACATAAAAGTATTGATGGTGGTTTTAATTGGAATAAAATTGATACTATTTATAATACCTTTGAAGTAAAAAATAAAATAATTTATGAAATTTCTTCATTAAATAATCTTAAAACTCCTTCAGAAATTAATTTTAATAAATTTGAACAAAATGTTAAAAAGAATATAAATCAAAATTATAAAAATAAAGATAGTACACGTTTAGTTTTCTCTTATGACTTCAAAGGATTTATTTTTATTTCAAATGATACTATAGTTTCTGTTGGAGCAGATAAATTAATTGCTATGTCTATTGATGGAGGAAAAGACTGGGAAGTCATTTCTTATTTCAATACTTATTATGCTCAGCATGGCAATCAATTGCATATTGTAAACGATAGTTTGATATTTGCTTTAAATAGAAATTTTTGTATTAATAAATCTACTAATGGTGGTTTGACGTGGCTTCCCCAATATTTTAAATATAGGAATTCAAGTGATTATAAAATATTTAACGCTAACTACAATAATAATTGGGGTGAAAACAATACTTATTTTGATAATAAAGGAAATGGGATTTGTGTTTTAACTTCACGAGATTATATACAAGGGCAAGACTCAATAAATTTTATGAGAACCTTTGACTTTGGAAATACATACGAATATGGATATAATAAAGGATTGGATATTGGAGATGGATTAATTGGAGCAAATTTTGTGAAATTTGATTCTAACCTAATTCTGCTCAGCTCAGACTATAATAGATTTGCACCTTCATATCAGAACACAAACTATATTAGATTGTCTAAATTTGATAATAAATTAAATTTTATTGAAAATATAAAAATTAATTATCAAAAAATACTTAAAATAATTTCTGATGAAAGTCAAAATTCATTTTTCTTAATAAAAGATAGTACTGGTATTAATTTATGTGAATATACAAGCGGAATAGACACATTTAGAATACTTTATAGTAAATTAAACTTTTTAGAAAATCAACAAATTAAAAGAATTCGATTATTAAATAATAATAAAAGAAAATATCTATTGTATTTCACTGATTCTACATCAGGAGGGGAAGTTTTTGATGTACAAAGTGGTAAGTTTATAATAACAAAAAGAACTGTAATTGATACTTTGTTTTTTTATAATTTAGATACTAAAGAAACAATTGTTTCCTATGTAACTACTGATACAAACTCTCATTTGAGGAATTCTATTTATGGAGAGTCTTTTTTTAAAATAGATGATTCTTGTTTTCTTAGCACTTCTGATGGTATCATATTTAATGATAATATTTTTATTGATTGTAAAAATTGGGAGGAAATAAATGTTTCTACCTATTCTTTTTGGGGCATATTAAAAGGTAATAAATATATATTTTGTGTAAATAGTAATAAGGATTTTAGTGAAAGAAAATATGGAGGTGTTTTTAGGTTGTCTTTTTTAGAAAGTAAATCTTCAATTGAAACTATTGAAGACCAAACATATTTCTATTCATATCCTCCATATCCTTTACCAGCAAGAAATGAGTTGAAATCATTAATTTATTGGGATATGAGTTATAATATAGATGATTCTGATATTGGAGTTTATGATATTTATGGAAATAAAATAGCAAATAGAGAAAAGATAAGTATAAACAAATTAAATTCTTATTCAGGTTATCTTTCTTGGGATTGTACTGGGGTTGGTACTGGAGTTTATATAATACAGATTAAGCATGGCACTAATACACATAATATTAGAGCTATGGTGGTGCGGTAGTGAGGGGCATTTTGATATAATAGGGAAATATGACACCAACATAAAAAAAGAAGTCAAAGCAAAATGCTCTGACTTCCAAACTGAAAAAAACAAAGATTGAGACCGACAAAAGTTTAATCTTTGCTTGCAGGTAACTGCAAAAATAAGTTTTTTTAATCAAATAATAAGCTATATAAATGTTTTTGTATAGTATTTTTAAACAATTTTTGGAGTTTTTTTATGAAAAAGATATTTTTAAGTGCATTGCTTTTTGTAATGCTAATCTCAATGAGTTATGAGTTGTCATACGCTTCTTGTCCAAGTGGATATTACTCAGGATTTGTTTATAAAAACATCTCAGGCTGTAACTTTAAAGTTACTTATTGTTATAAATGTGATCCAACAGGAGTAACTGATATACAATTAGATACTATTACTATTCCATTAGGTTGTAGCCTTTCTTTAGCACTAAATAATTTACAAGCAATAAGTGAAGCAGCAGTATATAACATTATTTCAACTGGAGGCTGTACTACCCAACCTTGTGGCACTATACCACCTACAGTATATTCTATCAAAGTATCGACAAATATATGCAATAGAGTAGTCAATACTGTTTATTTTAATGGAGTAGATTCGCTACATCTAAACACATTACTAATTCCTTGTGACCCAGGAGGGGCTTATTGTGAAAGACGATATGCAGTCTGTGTGGATAATAACCAAACTCCACCTGTTTATTATACTAATTATTTGGGTAGTACTCCTTATGGTTCTCCTTCTTGTACAGCTGGTGTACCTACTTTACCACCTTCAGGTAAATCTATGGATGAATATTGGGATACTGGATGTTTTACAACTGGTTGTAATTAATTATAGGAAAGTATTATGAAAAAGTTAGTTTTAGCCTTTCTTATTTTAGCAAGCATTGCTATTAATGCACAAACCTTACCTTTCAAAATGGAAAGGATGAATACTAATTTTAATAGTATTAGTTGTTTTAATAACACCATATTTGTCGGAGGCAAATATGGTGTTATTCTTTCGTCAAAAGACTTTGGTAAAAGTTGGAAAAAACAATTTATTGATGAAAACTTAACTATATATAAGTTTTTAAAAGTTGAAGATAGATTATTAGGTTTAGCATCAAATAAACTAATTGAGTTTGATAAATTAAGTGAAAATTGGAAAGTAGTTAATATGATTGATTCTACTCCAATTCTAAACATTGAGTATTCAAATAATAATTTAATTGTATTATATCAAAACAAAGTAAAATTGTATGATAAAAATTTGAATTTGATAGAAGAAGATTTAATAAAATCAGATTCAAGTTTTGTAAATTGTTCTTTAGATAAAAGTTTATTATATGTGATTTTAAAAGATTATATATTAATTAAATATGATTTGAATAATAAAAACATTACCCAAACTAATTTGAAAGATAGACTTAATTGTGATGCTTGCAAAGTATCAAAATTTGAAATCAAAGATAGTATTATTGTTTTTAAAACAAACAAAGGAATGTATATTAGTAAAAATAAAGGAACAGATTTCTTTGTAATAGGAAACACACTTACAACTTTTGAAATATTCAATAATGATATTTATGAGATTGAAAATAGTATTAAACCTTTAATTACAAAAGCTATTAGTACTATAGACTTTAATAAAATAACAAATAACCTAAGAAACAAACTATCAATTATAAATGAAGATAGTTTGAGATTAAGTCATAGTTATCAATTTGAAGATTTGTGTTTTATGAATAAAGATATTATAATCGGAGTAGGAAATAATAATTTAATTTCTATTTCATATAATGGTGGAGTTACTTGGAAAGTGATATCTTATTTAGATAATAATCCAATTGAACAAAATAGATATGCAAAAATGTATTATGTTAACGATAGCTTAATGTATGTGATGGGTGAAAATTTTGTTATATATAAGTCTCTAGATGCTGGCAATACATGGTTACCTCAATATTATACTTCAAATAAAATATACTTGGATTCATATAATGATCTATTCCCAAATCAACACAATCTTTATTTTGATGAAAAAGGCTATGGAATTATTATTAACAATTCTTATGCAGTTAGAGATACATTTAAGAATAAAAATAATATTAATTATATGATTACAAAAGACTTTGGAAATACTTATGAATATGGGTATAGTAGGAATATAGATAACTTAGGAAATATAGGGAATTATTTTATTCCATCGGATAATAATATAACAATGTTTTGTACAAGTTCTTTTAAATTTCAAGGAGTTGATACATTAACTACATATTTAATATATTATATATTTGATAAAAATATGAAATATCTTTCAAAAAAAGTAGAAATTGGCAGACTATTAGATAAAGTAATTTTTGATGAATATAAAAATTGTTATATAGTTTTAAAAGAACAAAATGAGAAAAATATTTATAAATTTTCTCAATTAAATGGGAATTTAGAATTAATAAGAAAAAACATTGATTATTCTGATTTTGGTACTCAAATAATAAACAATAAAGACAAATCACTTTCATTAATGTATTATAAGGAAATAGCTTCAGGTGGTCCAATAATAGTAAATAAGGAAGTTGTTATTACCCCAAGAAAGCTCATTGACACCTTATTCAACTTTAATTTAAGCGATAATACTAAGAAAGTTGAATATATTAATACGGACACTTTATTTAATATTTTTGATACTGGGTATGGAAATACATTTCATATAGTTGATAATTCATTTTATATTAATTGTGTAAATGGATTAATTAGAAAAAAAGATATAAATAATAGTAATAGTTGGGAAAAAATACCTATTCCAGGTTATATTTTATGTAGTGTATTTTACGGAGATAAATATAATTTATGCTATAATAAAGGTGATGCTTATGGGTCTGTTCAAGCTGGACTTTTCAAAATTATTCCAAATAATCCTATAACAACTGTCGAAATTCAAACAGAAGATTTTACATACTTTTACTCCTACCCACCTTTCCCAACACCTTCGATAAATGTTGTGATGAGTTTGATTTATTGGGATATGAGTTATAATATAGATGATTCTGACATTGGAGTTTATGATATTTACGGAAATAAAGTAGCTGATAGAGATAAGATAAGTATAAATAAACTAAATTCATATTCAGGTTATCTTACTTGGGATTGCTCAGGTATTGCTACTGGTGTTTATATGATACAAATCAAACATGGAACTAATACTAATAATATCAGAGCTATGGTGGTGAGGTAATTGTGAATTACGAATTATGAATTATAAACAAACAAAAAAACTTATTCAAAAGTATAATATCTTCAAATCTAAAAAGTAATCAAAATTCCTTTCAATGTATTTTGTGAAATAGTTATGTATTTTGTGAAATACCTATTTTTTTATTTGGTATTTTCATTTATGTTTGAACTCTGACTTCAATACTCGAAAAACAAAGATTATGACCCTACAAAGTACAATCTTTGCTTGCAGGTAACTGCAAAAATAAGTATTTATACGTAATATACCAAATTAAATCAAAATGTATATTACTTTCTCTAAAGCTCTATAAGTTTAGAGCTTAAACAACTAATATTTTTGTAAAAAAATTAAGGAAACTAAAAAATGAAGAAAATAATATTAAGTGCATTGCTATTTGTAATGCTAATTTCGATGAGTTATCAAAGTGCAGAGGCTACATGTCCGACAGGATTTACTGAATATACTCAAACAATTACTTATGGTGGATGTGAATGGACAGTAATATTTTGTGTGAAGTGTGGTGTCACTACTGGTTACAATGAAGTTTGGATTCAACAATTTTCAATTCAAAATTCATCTTGCTATACTTACTTCACGGCACATTCACAAGAAGTTATAGATGCAATAGCAGCAAATGTAACTTTATTGACTGCCGATATTTGTGGAATTAAACCACCTTGTGGTAGTGGAATAAGATATACTTATGTTTACCTTGCAACATGTTGGCAAAATATGCATGTTGTTAATAGTACTGAAGATTATTTTGTACAAAGATTTTGTAGCGATATTGAATTTTGTAAGTCAACATATTCGACTTGTTGGGATTATTCAGTAACGCCTGCTACACCTGTTTTGACTTTAATAGGCAAACAGCATTACGGTACTCCACAATGTGCACGAAATAATAATAAACCAAGTGATTTTGATAATCCAACTCCTCCAAATAATTGGTCTTCTTGTTGGGAAGAATTTCTTTGCAAATAATTTATATATAAAAGGTATTTATGAAAAAATCAACTTTATTAATTGCATTACTATTATTGAATTTTAGTTTAATATTTTCCCAAGCAAATAGTGACAATTTGCTTTGGGAAAATGATATTAAAAGTATTGATTTTAGTGGTACTTTGGCTATTGGAAATAATGTATTTGCTTATGGTACTAAAGGGATGTACTTTTATTCAAGTGATAAAGGAGTGGGCTGGGAGCAGAAAAAAGTTGAGAATGCTTCCAGTATTATAAAACTCCTAAATATTGATAACAAAATAATTGGATTTACAGCAAGCGGTCAGCTTCTGCAAAGTGAAGACTTTGGTAAAACTTGGCAAATAAGTAAGTTAGAAAATGTTGAACTAATTTGTTTTGTTGATACTTACTTAAGTAATATATATATAAGAACAAATAAATCAATTAATTTATATAATAATAAATTAGAATTAATTTCTTCATATAAAAATGATGCTTTAAATGATTTTTCAATTTATGAAATTGAATCAGATGTTTCATCAATTTCTTCTTGGCATAATATTATTTTTCATAAAAATGAATTATATTTTTATATTGCTAATAATCCAAAGCTTTATAAAATAAATATAAATAAATTTCTAAATAATGAAATTAAGATTGATACTATTACTCCTTGTGATACTTGTCAAACAGGTAATATTGGTGATTTAAGCAAATATAACAACACAATTACTTTTTATTTAAGTAGATTTAATGACAAGTATGAAAGTCGAGATTACAAGTACAATTTAGATTCTAATAGTATTTCTGAAAATTCATACGATGAAAAGAGAAAATATAGTGGAAAATATTTTAATTTAAATGGAATAAATTATAGATTTTATGATTTTGCACCATATTGGATATCTAACTACCCAACTAATTATTTTAAATTAGGTGTGGATATTTTAAACACTTCTGATAGTTTGACAAATAAAGGTAATTCAGATTTTATTGGAGTAAATCGTTCTCCAGTAATTAGTGATGTATGTCAAGTATCAGATAGTACTTTTATAGCTGTTTCTGGATATAAGTTTTTAATAATTTCAAATGATAAATGCAAGACTTGGAAAGTAATTAGCTCAAGAGGAGATTTGGCTCAAACTAAACCTGATTTGATAAGTAAAAATTATAGATATTTTGCTAATAATTTAACAAATATATCTTCTTCAATTGATAATGGATTGACTTATAAATTTATTGAAAGAGATTTGAATGAATCAGAATTAGTTAAGTTTTATAAAAATTCACAGACAAAAATTACAGCCAAATATTTAGATACAAATGGGACTTTTATTTATTTAATGACAAGTAATTTGAGCAATTACAATAATATTGCAGTTAGCAAAGACTATGGCAAAACAGCCACTTATTTTAAAAATAATTCAGTTGCATATTCAACTTCTGATGTAATCAATTTTAGCAAAATAGATAATAAACTTATTTACTTGTTTAATTATCAAACAATCAATAAAAATTATTTCATATACTGTAATTTTGATTTGAATATGAATATTACAAGAAGAATAGTTGATTCTATTAATATTGCAAAATTTGTTTCATTTAAAAATTTGAATGAGGGATTTATGATTACTGCAATTCGTAATCCAACTCCAACAAAAATTGAAGCATTAACTTGGAATGCTAAGGATTCGAATTGGATTAGATCTAAATCTTTAGATTTAGTTTATACAGATTTAAAAGTATTTTCTTATGGTAAAAATAAAGATAGTGCTATAGTTTGCGTTATTAATTTTAATGCTGGAATAAGTAACAATAAGATTTATATTTAT
>JAPLFM010000257.1 GCA_026390675.1 Candidatus Kapaibacterium sp.
AAGTATCTATAGTAATATTGATTATTTTCATCTCTAAAATGTGCAATTAACTTGCCTATTACTTCTCCAACTTTATTAGGTGTGAACTCATAATTAATATAGTAATTAAACCCACTTTCAAGTTTTAAAGGAAAATTCCCTAAAGGACTATATATTTTAAATTCGCTATCATCCCAACCAACTTGTGTAATAGAATCTAGAGTATGTGAATTAAAAGAACATACATTAACAAATATTTTTTCATTTTTAATAAGTTTTTGATTTAACTTTGCTTTTAATGAGTTATCAGAATTTTCAATTAAAGCTCCGTGTTCTGAATTTATACTTACATATATACTATCATATAAAATAATTTGTTTATTAATCGAATCAGTTAAATAAACATTCAGATATGCCTTTTTGCTATATGATGTACCAATATTTTTAGCAAACCAACCTATGCTAACATACGAGTTGCCTTTTAGAGAGTAAGGTAATGAGTCATATTCTACATTTGGATAACCATTATCTGGATTTTTTTGGTTAACAAGTCCATAAAAATTTACAATTGAATCTCCACCCCAAAATTTAAGTGAATCTACTTTAAAATCATTGTCATAAGTATTATAAAAAGTAATATATTGCTGATTCAAATATTTATATGCCCCAGGGCATCTAAAAGCTCTATTAGATAAACCACCACTATTACTCAATATCTTGTTTTTAATATTTTTAACTGAGAAGATAATATTTATATACCCATATTGCAATGAGTCACTATTATATTTGTGATATTCAACTTTAAATCCAGTATTTAGTTTACCACCACTTAAACTAACTGAATCCTCATAACTAGCTATTACTTTGTAAGTAATTGTTCTTTTTTCATTTGGTAAAATTATTTTAGGAGAATAATCAAGAGATTCCCATATTCCAGAAGATGACAATCTATTCCCATCCAAATATATATTAAAATCATACTTAATAATTTCACCTATACTTTTAATAAAAAAAGTATCTTTAGTGTTATTTTCAATATCAAAATAATTATTATAACTTTTCAAAACACATAATTCTCCAAAATCTAATGGCTTAGGTAAAGTCAATTCACTTGCAAAAAGGTTACATGTTGAATATATAAAAAATACTAAAATAAATATATTTTTCATATTATTCTTTTGTAAATTTCTTAACTTTAACTGTAATGTCATTTTCTAATATTTGAATATTATATACACCACTGATTAGGTTGCTTAAATCAATTATTGTATTATTATTTAAGTGCTTATAAGTATAAACTAAAGTGCCTTTTAAATCTAATATATTAACATCGAAATTCTTCAAAGTATTACAACTTATATTAAGTATATTTTTTACTGGTAATGGTGAAAATGTAAATAAGTAATTTGGGTTTTCATCAAACACATCTAATGCTGCATAATCTACATATTTTACATCTGTTTCCCTTTCATCACAGTTTTCATACCATTTACCCCCTTTACCATCAGGATGCTCCATTATAATTTTATATTTAATTTTAAATGTTTTATATAAGCCACAATCGACATTGCCAAAAGGACATATTTTAAAATAATTATAAGGATGATATTTATTAGGATTAGCTGGATATGCATTTAAAGGCAACAATATTTTTGTATCTGGAAGTTGAACATCGCTTAGCAAATTATTCCATTCTTTTGAACCCATATCCTGATATTGTATTGAGTAATGTTGGCGGATACAAGGAGGAAAATCAGAAAAATCAAGTTCAATTTTATAGATATTAGAGCAATAAGTCAAGTTATAATCAGCTATGTTTAACAGAAAGCATCCATTAAAATCATAAGTATTAATTGTGCCTCCTGGAGTTAACATTCGTTTAAATTCAATTATTGGAGTGTTAGATTGCATTTCAATGCAGTCACATTCATGTTTTATAGGATTTACTTCAGGTATTGAATCCTGCCCAAACAAGTTATACCCCCCCCAACAAGAAGCGTGCCAAAGAATAAAATAATGAATAAATTTCTCATAAAAACTCCTTATTATAAAATTTTAAAAAACTATTTTGTAACTTAATAAATATATTTCATAATTCATAATTATTATTTTACATTCAGTAATAATGATATTTTTATCTGTGGTATTGTTTTTGTCATTTCGAGTAAAGCGAGAAATCTAGTGTTTGTTTTTCATTCAACATCCCATAAGTACCCCACCCCAAAAATACAACATCTCAAATTACTGTCGCAATTTTCCCAAAGATTTTAACAAGTTAAAATCGGGGAGGGAGAAACCAATACACGAACTACCTCACAACACAAAACTTCACACTTTTTCCAGACCACAAAAGCCTTGCAATATATACTCCTTCGGCAAAGCCTTCAGTATTTACTTGTGTATATTTATCACTCACCTCAAAAGTCTTGACCAAAGTGCCAAGTGAGTTATATATCCCCACTTGCTCACCCACACTTGGCTCTTCATCAAGCAAAAGAGTTGCAAGAGAGTTTGTAGGGTTTGGGTAAAAAGCTAAAGGGTTTTCTTTTGTTAGTTCTACGTCATTTATATCATCAACAATAGTTGTTAAATAACAATATCTATAAAAGTAATTTCCGTTGTTATCACTAAAGTGTGCCACAAGTTTGCCTCTTGTCTTACCAGTTTTTTTTTCAACAAAATCTATATTTAATTCATAATATAAAGATGTATCTATTGTAAGTGGAATTCCAAAATTAGAATAAATTTGAAGTTCGTCTTTCTGCCAATCAGTAAAAGTAACTGAATCTAAAAACATTATATTTTTTGAACAACCATAAACAGTAATTTGATCTTTGTATTTTGAAAATTGGTTTATTTTGCTCTTTATTACTAATCTCCCTCCATCAAATATGCCTTCAACATCTTTATTAACTTTAGCATAAATACTATCGAAAATTTCTATGTGTTTATTTTCTTTTGTTATATAAAACTTGACAAAAGCCTTTTTCTCATAGAACTCGCTAATTTTCATAAACCACCCAATTTTTAATTTTTCCATACTTTTAATACTTAAAGGTAATGAGTCTAAATTAATTTTAGGGTAGTTTACATTTGGTCTATTATTAATAGACCCATAGAAATTCAACAATGAATCCCCATAATAGAAATTAATTGAGTCAAGCATAATTTCGTTATTATATTTATTAAATAACAATAAGTAATCTTGTATATTAGTATTTGAGAAATTTGAAGCACAATTATAGAAATCTAACCTTAACCCTGAAGAAATAACAAATACACTATCAATTATATTCTTACATGTGAATGACATATTAAAGGAATCTCTAATTAATTTATTAGTTCCATACTTATAATATCCTAAATCAAAAAAATACTTTAATTTGCCCCCACTTAAACTAACTGAATCTTCAAATTTGGAATAAATTTCATAATTGAAAGTTCTAATTTCATTTGGTAAAATTAGAATAGGTGATTTATCTGAAGACCGTAGAATATTAAAAGAATAAATATAATTACCAGAAAAAGAAATATTTAATGAGTACTGCTGATAATAATTAATATAATCTAGCATAAAAGTATCTTTAGTATTGTTTTTAATTTCTATATAACTATCCCTTTCAATCCCTATAGGAATAACCCCCATGTCAATATCTTTTGGAATAGTTAATCTAGAATCTGCATATAAATTTGAAAATACAAATAAGAATATAAAAGAATACTTTAGCATTTTATTCCTTTACAACTTTTGCAAATTCAATTAATCTATTATTTACATAAGATTTAATTATATAAATTCCTGATTCAAAATTTGACATATCAATTTTCGTTTGACCAATTTTCAAATTACTAAATGAACCAACTGTAACTCCAAATAAATTTAGAATATGAATATCAAAATTGTCATAATTATCATTTTTAATAAATAATTGATTACTGATTGGTTGTGGAGAGAAATTAAAAGCATTTAGTGATTCATTAACAGATGAATGAATAGAAACATTAGCTACATTTGAATCACAATCTTCTATTGTTCCAGGTGGAGGATTTGAATGACTTAATTTGATTTTATACTTTAAGGGAAAAATAATACTACCATTACAATCAACATTTTCAGTAGGACATAATTTCCAACGGTAATAATTATATCCTAGAGTTGGAGCAAATCCCACAAAGTTTAAAGGTACAATTTGATGATCATTATGTAAATTAATTGGTACAAAATATTTGTATGTACCATTTAAATTTGGATTTTCTTTATATAAATCAAAATTTTTTCTAAAACATGGTGGTAATCCAGTGAAATCAAAATCAATAGATTCAAAATTATTACAAACAAATGAACCATCTCCATTTACATATATTAATGAAACATAAAAACAATCATCTAAGGGCTCATTTGTATAAATAGATCTTTCAATTTGAACTACCATTTGATGTCCACCATCAGAAGAATTAGCTTGTGCACAATTGCACTCAATTGATGGAACAGGCAATTCTGTCTGTGCCCAAACAAGCCCCCGTGTAAGAAGTATGCCAAAGAACAAAATAACGAATAAATTTCTCATAAGAAACTCCTTTTATTAAATGTTAAAAAACTATTTTGTAACTTAATAAATCATAGCTGTCCAAAACAAATTACATAAAGAAGAAATATTTGGTTTCTTGTTAAAAATGACAATATAATTTCATATTTTCAAATCAACCCCCTATCAACCAAATAAAGTCAGTTTGTCATTGTAAAAGAATCCACTATCT
>JAPLFM010000217.1 GCA_026390675.1 Candidatus Kapaibacterium sp.
TCCATAAATAGTATCTTTCCAAAAAACTGAATCACCTTTAAAAATGTAACAAGTATCCAATCCTTTCAATTTAGATAAAGCATTACAAAACTTTATAGCATCTTTCCAAGAAACATTTGATTTAGGCTTGTTTTCATTAAAATTATATTTATTTGTATCATTCATCACAAGTGACCAAAGCCTTTCACTAATTTCATATTTTGCAATTTGAAATGCTTTAGTAATAGTAACTTTATGCTCTGGGCTTTCATTATCCAAGCCCTTATCATTTCCCATAATAAAGTTACCATTACTAACTAAAACACTATCAAATCTAGGATATGGAGTAAGAGTTATTTCTAAAGAGTTACTTGTGTCAGCATTGATTATTACAAAGAGCTTACCATCAAATTGGATTTTATTTACTTCAATTTTAATAGTATGATTAGTCCAAGTTATGCAATTTTTAGAAAGTATCTTCGTACCATTAGAAAAGAGGATGACTCCTTTTGTATTATTGTATCCAAAGTTATATCCAGTAATTTCAAGAGTATCACCCAAAAAAACAATTTTTGAATTTACTTTTACAAGCTCTACTTTACCATTGGTGATAGGTGGAGTAATAGGATCGGAACAAGCATAAAAATATATGCAAGTGATAATTAACAATAATATTTTATTTAAAAATGACAATTCTTTAAAATTCAAATATATATAAACTTAAAAATAACGAAAATTCATTAAATATTTGCAAACTTATACTTATTTAATACTTTTTTTAATAAATTGCATATATAATAATAGCAGAATTGGATAATGACAAAAATAATTTTAGATAATTTAAAAAAATCTTATGATAATGGGCAAGAAGCTGTAAAGGGAGTTTCATTTGAAGTGAATGATGGTGAGTTTTTAGTGTTAGTTGGTCCATCTGGTTGTGGCAAATCAACTATATTGAGAATGATTGCTGGATTGGAAGATATTTCAGATGGTAGTTTGTATTTTAATGAAAACAAGGTAAACGATTTATCTCCTAAAGATAGAAATATTGGGATGGTTTTTCAGAACTATGCATTGTACCCACATCTTAGTGTTTATAACAATCTTGCTTTTCCTTTAAAGATAAGTAAAGTATCAAAAGATGAAATAGAAGAAAAAGTGAATACAATAGCTGAAATTTTAAATTTAACTGAATATCTTAATCGAAAACCAAAACAACTTTCTGGAGGTCAAAGGCAACGTGTTGCTTTGGGAAGAGCAATGATTCGAAAACCAGATGTTTTTCTTTTTGATGAACCACTATCGAACTTAGATGCAAAGCTAAGAGGTTCTATGAGAACAGAAATCATAACAATACATAGGGAATATCGTACTACAGCAATTTATGTAACTCACGACCAAACTGAAGCTATGACAATGGGGGATAGAATTGTTGTGCTTAAAGATGGTGAGATACAACAGATTGGTACTCCTCAGGAAATATATGAATCCCCTCAAAATATTTTTGTGGCTGGATTTATAGGAGCTCCTCCTATTAATTTGTTTGAAGGTAGAATTTCTCTTGAAAATGGTGATTTTTTTGTTGAAAACAATACAGCTAATATTTTTGAAATTGATTTGAAATCATTTGCAATTACACCTGCAAATGGTTTAAATTGCACAATGGCACTTCGTCCTGAAGCATTGCATTTAATGCAAGAAAACAATACTGAAAATCAAATAAGAGTTAAAATTACAAACATTGAAATACTTGGTCACGAAAGTATTATATACTTTGAAACAAATAATTTAACTAAATCAATGAGATTAAATGGAAGTATTTTAAATGAAATTGGTGATACAATTCAAATTAAAATTGACACAAATAAAGCAGTTTTTTTTGATGGATTAAATGGTTATAGAATTTGAAGTTAGTAATACAAAATTACTAAAATAGTTCTCTTCTAATTGGATATGTTTTTCTAATTAAATTAAACCAGTTTATTTTTTCTTCTTTTGATAATCCTATATAATTTTTGAAAACATTAATATCTTCTAAGAAGAAACGATTATCTTGAATTGCTTTATATAAACTTTCATTACTAATGTAATCATTTATATTAGCTTTTTTCTCGTTTAATACTGTATCAAACAAAATGAAATCAATTTCTTTTTTATAAAATTCACAGAACTTACTTGCAACTATTTTAGCACCATTTATTTTGCCATCATAGGAATAACCTGCAATATGTGGTGTAGCAATCATAGCATTGCTAGCTATTTCATCATGAAAGTTAGGTTCATCTTCCCAAACATCTATAGCGAGAGACAATTTTTGGTTATTATGAATTTCGTTTAAAGCAAATTCATTTATTACTCCACCTCTTGATGTATGAATTAATAAAGAATTAGGTTTGAAATTGAGCATGTTTTCATAATTAAACAAATTTACTGTTGGGTGTAGTGTCCCAAATTCTAATGGTACGTGATTTGTTACAATATCACATTGCTTAGTTATTTCATTTAGTGATAGATATGAAGTATAAGCTGGGAATTTAGTACCAATCTGATGTAATGGTAAGTCATTTATGTAAATGTTCAAACCTAATGCTTTAGAATACTTTCCAATTAATTTTCCAATATTACCAAAACCTACTATACCAATTGATTTATTTTTAAGGTCTATATTTGAAATTAGAGACCAGTGCAAAATAGAAAAGATAACATATTCAGCAACAGAATTTGCATTGCCACCATCTGCATTTGTAAAATATATCCCTTGTTTTTTTAGATAATTTTGGTCAATATGATCTACACCTGCAGTTGCAGTAGCAACAAATTTGATTTTGCTACCATTTAGTAACTTTTCATTTACTTTGCAAGTTGAACGAACAAAAATTGCTTCTGCATTTGACTTTGTTACTATTTCATTAGTGATATCTCTACCATAAAATTCTACAATATCAAAATTCTTTGAAAGAACTTCAGATAACAGATCTATATTTTCATCTACTAATATTATCATTTTTATTCCATTATATGATTACAAAAATAGTAAAAATAAACAGCTTAAATTGAATAATATTTATCTTAAAGGTATTTCAATAAAAAAAGTAGAACCAATATTTACTTGAGATTCAAACCAAATTCTGCCATCTAAAAGTTCAACTAAACCTTTTGAAATAGAAAGTCCTAAACCAATTCCTTCGTAATTTCTATTTAAAGTTTCTTCTACTTGTCTAAAATTCCCAAATATTAATTCTTTGTTTTCTGGTGCTATACCAATTCCAGTATCAGCAACAGAAAAAATCAAAGTATTTTCGTTCGTAAATACAAATCTTAACTCAACTTTTCCAATATGAGTAAATTTAAATGCATTATCTAACAAATTAATTATAGCTCTTTTTAATATTGAAAAGTCAGTATTAATTATATAATCGTCTTGAAACAAATCATTTTTTAAAATAAATTTAACCCCACTATCTTCATGATTAAGTTCATCTACTTTAGAAATTACTTCCTCAACCATTTCAAACAATGAACCTTCAACTGATTTAATTACAAATTGTGAAGATTGAATTTTCGATATATCTAAAATATCTATTACAATATTCAAAATATCATTTGATCTTTTTTTAAGAATTTCTGAGAATTCTATTCTTTCTTCTTGTGTGAGGTCAGATTCTGTTAATAAATTTGAAAATCCAATAATTGCATTTAATGGTGTTCTAACTTCGTGAGACATATTAGCAAGGAAAGCAGTTTTAAGTCTATCTGATTCTTCAGCTTTTTCTTTAGCTTTAATGATTTCATTTTCAGCATTTTTTCTATCGGTTATATCACGAATAAAAGCATTAAATTCATAACCATTTTCATCTTTATATGAAGAAAGAATTAACTCAATTGGAAATTCATTGCCTAACTTATTTAAAGCACTTAGTTCTAAAACTCTATTTTGAACCTCACCTTTACCAGTATTAAGAAATCTATTAAATCCAATTTTGTGCCTTTCCCTATATTTGTGAGGGATAATTGTATCACTTAGGTTCATACCAATAATCTCATCTCTTTTCCAACCAAATATATTTTCAGCTTGTGAATTCCACTCAATTATTTTACCATCAACATCAACTTTTATTACAGCATTCAATACTGTATCTATAATATTTTTTAACTTTAATTGATGCTTTTCGATAATATTAAAATGTTTTTTTTCATGCTCAATATTTCTTATATCATTAATAGTTTTTGAAATTAAATATATTACAAATATTAAAGCAATTGATATAACTAAACAAATTACAATAAACAAATAAATAAGTTCGGAAATACTTTTGAATGCTTCTTCAGTTTGCACCCTTACCAAACATACCCAGCCAGTATCTTGTATCCCATTTTCCATTGAACTTGAAGCATATCCATTAAGCTGTTCATAACCTTTTCTTAAATTATTTTCAATTTCGAAACCATTATTTCCGGCAAATCCATTAGTGACAGATTTTAATTTCTTTAAATTGAATTTTAATATATCATTTGGATCTAAATTATCGTTTAATATCAAACCGGTACTATCTAAAATAGCAATTTGATAAGAATTTATACCATTAGAATTGTTAAAAACTATGTTTTTTTTAGTAATAGCACCTACAATAGAATTAAAATCAACTTTTAAACATAACACTCCAATTAGTTTGTTTTTGTCATCAAAGATTGGACTAGAAAAACTAATTATAACTTTTTGAATCTCAGGTTTGTCTGATTCAACTGTTTCAAAGTGTGGATTGTCAAAAAATGATTTTATTTTGATATTGTTTGAATTAATAACTGATTTGAACCAATCCATATCCTTGTAATTTTTTTTAAGAATATTAACTTTATTCAATCTACTTTCAAAAATAGTTTTTCCATTTTCATCAACTAATATTGCAGATAGAAACTCTGAATGTGTAAATACATTGTTATCTAAATAATATTGCAATTCTAAATCAATATTTTTACTATTCAATTTATTATTAAAAATAATATTTAAAGCTGTACTTTCAGTAAAATGTTTAATTTCAAGTAATTTTAGCTCAATAGCATTCATTGTTAATTTAGCTTGATTTTTGTAATTATTACCAATTTCATGAATCAAAGCTGTTCTACTTTTTGATATAAATAAGTGGCCTAACAAACTAATAGCTAAAACAACAGTAATTGAAAATATTAAAGCAGTTTTTTTTATTATATCTATTGTATTTAAATTTCTCATTTTATAGTCAGATAAAAAAAATATAAAAAATCTATTTACCACTTACCAATTGTTTGCCATTTCTGTTTGACGAAATACTTTTTCTGTTTGAAATTACATTACTATTACTATTTCTATTACTATCATCAATTCTAAATTGGCTTACAATTTCCTTCAAACTATCAGTTAACCTAGTTAAATCTTCAGAGTGATGAGCAATTTCTTCAATTCTTACTGTGGATTCACTAGTAACTTTTGATATTTCCATTACATTTTTAGCAATTTGTTCACTGGTAGCTGATTGTTCTTCACTAGCAACCACAATTTGGTTTATCATATCGAGAACTTCTTGAGAGCTAGATACAACGCTTTCAAGTGATTCACCAGCTTTGTCGGCCAAGCTAATACCATTTTGCACTTCCAAAGAACCTTGGTTCATTGCTACAACAGCTTCAGAAGTTTCAATTTGTATTCCTTTAATCATACTAGCAATTTGTTTTGTAGCAGCAGTTGTACGTTCGGCAAGTTTTCTTACTTCATCAGCCACAACTGCAAATCCTCTACCTTGCTCACCAGCTCTTGCTGCTTCTATAGCTGCATTTAGGGCTAATAAGTTAGTTTGGTCTGCAATATCATTAATTACTGACACTATCTCACCAATTTCTTTACTGCTTTCTCCAAGTTTTTGAATATTAGTAGCAGAGTTCAATACAACCTTTGCAATTTCACGCATTTTAATAATTGTTTGCTCCACCACTTTCCCTCCATCTCTTGCAATTTCACCATTCTTTTGAGCAACTTCTGCAGTTCTTCCAGCACTCATTGCATTTTCAGTAACTGTTCTAGACATTTCTTCAACCGCACTTGAAACTTCATCTGATTGAGCTGACTGCTCTTGAGCTGCAGTAGCAAGACTATCTGCATTAGTAGTCATTTCGTAAGAAGTCGCTGAAGTAGTTTGCACTCCATCTGAAATTTGTTTTATCATTTCGCAAAGTGAAAAAGCCAAATTATTAATACTTTGTTTTAATTGATCTAAGTCACCATTGTAATTTGCATCAATAGAAACTGCTAAATTTCCACCAGCCATTTCAGCCAGTACTTCGTTTGCTTTATTTAAAGGTCCTATTACCGAATCAAGCGTATCATTTACTCCTTGTACTATTTTACGGAAATCACCTTGATGTTTACTTGCATCTGCTCTTGTTTTTAATTTTCCTTCTATTCCTGCTTGTGCTAATAATGATGCATCTGAAACAAGAGCATTAATTGCAACAATAGCTTGATTTAGATTTGTTTTGATTTCGTTGAAATCACCATTATAATTATCTACAATAATAGGAGGCATATCGCCTTTACTAATTCTATCAACATATTCTGCTGCTACATTTAAAGGACCTATTACCGAATCTAGAGTATCATTTACTCCTTGGACAATTTTGCGAAAATCACCTTGGTGTTTATCTGCTTTTGCTCTTGTACTTAATTTTCCTTCTACTGCTGCAATAGACAACATATTTGCATCTGCAACTAAAGCATTAATTGATAAAATAGCTTGATTTAGATTTGTTTTGATTTCATTAAAATCACCGTTATAACTATCTGTAATTAATTCAGGCATTTCACCTTTACTAATTTTATCAACATAATCAGCTGCTACATTTAATGGGTTGATAACTGAATCTAATGTATTATTAACTCCTTCTACTATTGCTCTAAAATCACCTTGATGTTTGCTTGCATCTGCTCGAGTAGATAGCTTGCCTTCAACTGCAGCTAAGGAAAGCATATTTACATCTGATACTAAAGCATTTATTGATGCTATTGCTTGGTTAAGATTTGTTTTGATTTCGTTGAAATCGCCGTTGTAATTATCTACAATTATTGGTGGCATATCACCTTTGCTTATTCTATCTACATATTCGGCAGCAACATTTAAAGGTCCTATTACAGAGTCAAGAGTATTATTTACTCCTTCAACTATTGCTCTGAAATCACCTTGATGCTTATCTGCTTTTGCTCTTGTACTTAATTTACCTTCTATTGCTGCTTTAGCTAACATATTAGCATCTGCAACTAGAGCGTTTATCGATAATATAGCTTGATTTAAGTTTGTTTTGATTTCATTGAAGTCACCATTGTAATTATCCACAATTATTGGAGGCA
>JAPLFM010000077.1 GCA_026390675.1 Candidatus Kapaibacterium sp.
AAAATGATCTATTATGATGTTTTGGCAAATGTTACCTTCAAATAGATTACCAAAAGGGTAATGTCCATGAAGTGAAATATCACCACTAAAGTCTGCAATTGGCTCACTACGATTTGGCTCCAATGAGTAATTATAAGCAAAAACGTTAGCATTTGCTCCTTGTTTTACCATCATTGCATGTCTTAAATGTTTAAAGACGTTATTTTCTATAAGATTCAAATTGCAATGATAGCCAAGTGTAACACCATAGCCACGAGTACCAGTGCCATCATAAGTAAAAGCATCATGGAAGTAAGAATTACAAACATAATTATTTGCACTTGCTTCTATCATACAGTGGCTACCAACGCTTTTATTACTTTCAATTCCACTTATTTTACAATTTACAGCATAACCCAAATAAATATTATATCCAGCTCCAGATTTTGGTTCATCAAGTCTTTCAATAGACACACACTCAATACTAACATTTTCAATTGGCTTTATAATTCTAAATCTAGCATTTAATAATGTATCAAATTTAATTCTAGAGTTAAAAACAAACGAACTATTACTTTTAAAATCAATAACTTGCTCAATTTGTCCAATAGCATTTTTATCCCAATCGGCTGGATTAGTATTCCAAGAGCCATTATCTTGCAGAATTTCAATCCAACTTAATACTAAATCTCCAAGAGTAAATAGTTGTGAACTTATTACTTCATTTCCTCTACCTAAATTATTTCTTAATGTATCAAATTTAGAATTTGGACTTCCCGAAATATTAATACAGTTAATAGCAGATCCACCCATATCAAATATAAATTGAGTTTCGATTGAACTTTCACCTTTAAGCGAAACATTACTACTTAGATTAATAGTTGAATTAAACTTATATTTACCTATTGGAAAGTAAATTTCTAAAAGTAAGTTTTGTTTAGCTGAATACTGTAACTTATTAGAAATAATAGAGTTTAAAGTGGGGGAGTTGTTGAATATTCCATCATTAATTATACCCAAATCAAGTGCATTTATTCTCACTGTATCTTTAATGTTATTGTAAGCATTAGTTAGTCCAGCTAAGTTCCATTTCTCAAATCTTGAAGAATCAATTTTAGAATTTAAAAGTGAATAAGTTAAAAGTAATATTATGATTTTAAGATTCATTAAATTGATTAGAATTACACTTTTGCAGAATTATATTTACAATTTTACAAATTACTGAAATTAAATGGATTATTCAAATTATAATAAAAAAAGGCGAACTAATGTCCGCCTTTTAAATAAAATATTTCTACTCAAATTTACTTCATATTTGGAGTAAGACCAGGAATAGCAGGGGCTTTTGCTTTATCTAATTCTTTTACTAAGTCATTAATTTGTGAATTAACTGTTTCTAACTCAGTTGTAGCAGATTCAAAAATTTCTTTAGCTACGTTTATAGTAGTTTTAGCAGTTTCTGTTGCATCAGAAAAAGATTCTATGAAGCTATATAAAGCATGGTCAATTCTATCTCTAACACAAGGAGTTTGATTGGCACTTAATCTGCCAATAGTGCTATTTCCATTAAACTTAATATTAATATTTTCAATTAATTTATTTATTTCATAAGTTTTGTTTAATATGTTAACATTGTTTGCAGCTGAGTTTAAATAAGATTTTTGAATTAGTTCGTTTCTTGATTTCAAATCACTTAAATACAAATTAGCAGCTTGAAATTTTCTATTTAATTCCATAGTATTTTGTTGGAATGATAGAGAAGCAATAGGATCTTTTGCAGGTAAAGTGCTATTATTAAGCGATTTACAAACAAATTTAGTTGGCTCAACTACTTGTGTAGTAACACCATCAACTACTTTGTATATGCTAACGAAATAATCGCCCGGCAAAATAATAATACCCGAATTTTTATTTGTATTTGTACCTTTGTTAATTGGAGATGTATCAGGGTAGCGACAGTCCCAATTAATTCTATTAATACCTTTTGATACACCTGAAGTTAATCTACGAACAACATTTTTTTGAGCATCTGTGATTTCGAAAATCAAATATGAAGCAGGTTCATTATCTTCTGCTCTAAGTTCTTCAAAAGTAGGGTATGGAGAATTCGCATATTTCTCTTTTTCATCTTTTTCAGCTTTTTTTCTAATATCTTTTCTAGTTTGGTATGTATCTTTTATATAATAAGTAAATACTGCACCCATAGGTAAGTTTTCTGAACGGAAGAAATTTTCACCCATAGAGCGTCTTCCAAAAGATTCATCTTCTCTATACAAAAGAGCATCTTTTATAGGGAAAATATGAGCTTCCTTAGCGGTTATTTCTTCAGTTATAGTGCGAAGTGGAGTATAATCATCTAAGATATAAAAGCCTCTTCCAAATGTAGCTAAAGCCAAATCATTTTCTCTACGTTGCACATCAATATCTTTAATTGGAATAGTCGGTAAACCAGTTTTTAATCTTAACCATTTAGCACCACCATCAATTGAAGTATATAGTCCATATTCAGTTCCTAAGAAAAGTAAATTTGGATTAATATGATCTTCAACAATTGTGTAAGCAGCTCCATTTTCAGGTAGATTAGATGATATAGAAACCCAAGTTTTGCCCTTATCACTACTTTTCAAAACATAAGGTTTGAAATCACCATTTTTATGATTGTCAAAAGTAGTATAAACAACATTCTCATTATGAAGAGAAGCTAAAACATCAGAGTTATAAGTATTCGCAGGAATTCCGGGGAACGAACTATATTTTGTCCAAGTTTCACCTGAGTTTTCAGTAATTTGAATTAATCCATCATCAGTCCCAACATAGATAAGACCTTCTTTTTTTGGAGATTCATCTATTGAAATAATATTACCATAAAGTGAAGTAGAAGCATTTTTGGCAACTGTTTCTGGTTCCCAAACTCTTCCCATCACTGGAAGTTTATCT
>JAPLFM010000055.1 GCA_026390675.1 Candidatus Kapaibacterium sp.
ACCTTTGCTAATTCTATCAACATATTCAGCAGTTATATTGATTGGCTTAACAAAAGAGTCAATTAGCATATTAGTATGTTCTACTAGTATTCTAAAATCAATTCCTACAAGTTTAGGATCTCCTCTTGTGTCTAATTTACCATTAACTATATCTTTGGTGGTATTATTTAGAAAGTTTCCAAATCTTCCAATGTCATAAATCATAAATTTAGCAAATAAAAATGTAATAATAGCTACTAACACAAGTAAAACTACCCCTACAATTACAAGCAAATAAGTTAAGTTTCTTATTGGAGCAAAAGCTTCTGCAGTTTGAACCCTTGTCATGCAAGCCCAACCATCGCCTTTGTAATCACCTTGCCCTTTACTCAATGCAAAGCCATTAATTTGTATATAACCTGCCCTAACATTCTTTTCAACCATAAAACTATCAACTCCAGCAACTGCTTTGTTTATTGATTGTAGCTTATGTTTAAAATTGAAAACTAATATATCTGCTGGTTTTTGCATATCATCAATAATTTTCTGATTTTTATCAACTATTAGAACTTGAAAAGTATTAATCCCTTTTTTCTTGTTTTGAGTAATCATATTACTTGTTATAGTACTCATAACTTTTCTAGTATTTACATAATTAGCCCATACCCCTATTATCTTATTGTCTTTATCATAAACTGGAGCTGCAAAAATCATTGAAGGAACTTTTGATTTATAAAAACGAATTAAATCTTCGTCAAAATAAGGTTCTGAATAATAACTTTCTCCTTTTTTGATTTTACCCGAAGTACACTTTTTAAACCAATCTGATTGGCTTTCATCTTTCCAAATAAGATAAGCAGAATCAAAGAATTCACTACCATCAGGTTTTACTATATTTGTTTTAATAATCTTACCCTGAATATCAACTAATATCATTAAATCATAGTATCCATATAGCACTACCATTTTGTTTATATAATTTTGAAAACTTTCTTCAACATCATTGCCTTGAAGCTTTTGAATAGCTAAATTATTAGAAGCAAAAGCTTGAACATCACCATATCTCTCAAATAAACAAGCATCTATTTTTTCCATTGCACTCGAAGCTTGATGCTGGAAATTTATTCCAATTTCTGTTTTTAATGCATCCTCACTTCTATTGATAGAAATAAATGAGATTAAACTAATTATTGTAATTGCAGTTAAAATAAAAGATAGTAACAACTTTTTGTTTAAGTCAAATCTTTCTAAAACTTTTGAAGTAACTTCCATTGCATTCATAATAATACCTATAATTAATAGTAAAAATCATTTATTTAAATTTAGCAGAAAATTCAAAAACATAATAACATTTTAAATTTAATTTATTAATGACTTTGGTCATATTTTATACATATTAAAAGATTTTTTTGTCTTTTTAATAATAGCAATTTAACAAATTTTATTACAAAAGACAAGTAATACTTTTATTTGCGTTGATTTTTTTTACAAAATAGAAAATGATTTTACAAAATAGTATTTGTTAGTAAATAAACTAAAAAATTGGCTCTGTTTCGTAAAACAGAGCCATAAAATAACATAAGTAGTTTGATTTTAAAAAGTTTATCTAGCACGTTCTAATTGCTTACTATTTCTACTAGTTGCCACTGAATTTCTGTTTGCTATGGTATTTCCATTTTTCGGAGAATCATCAATTCTAAATTGGCTAACAATTTCTTTCAAACTTTCTGTCAGTCTAGTTAAGTCTTCAGAGTGATGAGCGATTTCTTCAATTCTAATAGTTGATTCGCCAGTTACTTTAGAAATAGACATTACATTTTTAGAGATTTGCTCACTTGTAGCTGATTGTTCTTCACTAGCTACTACAATTTGGTTTATCATATCTAACACCTCTTGAGAACTTGATAACACGCTTTGAAGAGATTCACCGGCTTTATCTGCCAAACTTATACCATTTTGAACTTCCAATGAGCCTTGGTTCATTGCCACAACAGCTTCAGAAGTTTCGATCTGAATTCCTTTGATCATATTTGCAATTTGTTTAGTAGCAGCAGTAGTACGTTCGGCAAGTTTTCTTACTTCATCAGCAACTACAGCAAATCCTCTACCTTGCTCACCTGCTCTAGCAGCCTCAATAGCAGCATTTTATGCTAACAAGTTTGTTTGATCAGCGATATCATCAATAACAGATATTATTTCTCCGATTTCTTTACTACTTTCTCCAAGTTTTTGAATATTTGAAGCAGAATTTAAAACAACTTTAGCTATATCTCTCATCTTAGTTATAGTTTGTTCAACTACAATTCCCCCATCTCTTGCTATTTCACCATTTCTTTGAGCTACCTCGGCAGTTCTACCAGCACTCATAGCATTTTCAGAACAGTACGAGACATTTCTTCTACAGCACTGGCGACTTCATCTGCTTGCGCAGATTGCTCATGAGATGCTGAAGCAAGACTATCGGCATTTGATGACATTTGATACGAAGTCGAAGCAGTTGTATCAACTCCATCTGAAATTTGTTTAATCATTTCTCTAAAAGAGAACAATAAATTATTTATACTTTGTTTAAGTTTATCCAAATCTCCTTTATATTCACCATTAACACTTACATTTAAATTTCCTGAAGACATTTCTCCAAGAACATTATTTGCTTCGTTTAAAGGAACAACAATAGCTTCTAAAACATCATTCAAACCATCTACAATTTCTTTCCAATCACCTGTAAATTTACTAGCATTTCCTCTGACACTTAAATCTCCATCAGCACCTTTTTGAGCTATAAATTTAACCTCGTCACCTATCATTTGAAGATTTTTTTGAACTTTATTCAATACATTATTTATAAATACTTTTTTACCAGGCAATGGTTCCATTATTGCATCAAAATTTCCGTTACCATATTCTTCAATAATTGCCATAGCTTTTTTCTTAACATTTATATGTGATTGAACCATTCCATTTACACCTTTAGCCATTGAAGCATAACAACCATTGAAATTTTCAACTTTTATATAAATATCAATGTCACCTAATTCGTGCTGCTCATACATGTTATTCATATCTTTAACGAACAAATCTAAGCTAGAAATTAATTGATTTATATTAGTTTTGATTTCATTAAAATCACCATTGTAATTATCTACAATTAACGTTGGTAAGTCACCTTTACTAATTCTATCAATATATTCAGCAGTTACATTAATTGGTTTAACCCAAATAATTCATTAGCATAATTTTCTAATGCATTGCATTAGGAAATTATGTTGTTAACTATATGAAATATATTGATTAAGTAATATAAAAAATGATTATTTTTCGAATACTTCTTTGTAACAATTAATTATCA
>JAPLFM010000308.1 GCA_026390675.1 Candidatus Kapaibacterium sp.
GGCTAATAGTTTAGAAATGTGTGACCTCAATTCATTTGAAATTTTAAGACTTTGGTCAAGTATTAGACAAAAACACTAAAAACTTTATGAAGCAAAATAATATATTCTATTCATAAATAAAATTCAAATATATCCTATGAATTGCGTAATCTTAAAGTTAAATAAAATCAATGTTTATGAGAAATAATATTAACACCTTGCTAATATTAAAATAAATAAGTAAATTATGTAATATTTAAAAATCAAACAAAATAAAGTATTAAAAATGAAAAATCTTCTAATTACATCAATTGTTTTATTAAATTTAACTTTAATTTGCTTTTCACAAAATGAAACAAACGAAATGTTAAATAATTTTAATGAATCAATTAAAAAGGGTGATTTAAATGAAGTAAAGAATTCAATTCCTAAAATTATCAATATTAATGAAATAGACAAAGATGGATATAGTCCACTTTTAATAGCTATTTTAAATAATAAAGTAGAAATTTTAGAATTATTAATTTCAAAACAAAGCAAATGTGAATGAAAAGCTTAATAGAGGTCTAACTCCACTTATAATTGCAGTAAATAAAGGATTTAAAGAAATTGTTGAAATGCTTTTGAAAAACAACGCCAATATAAATGAAAAAGATATTAATAATTTTAGTCCACTTTTATATTCTATTAATTCAGAAAAAATTGAAATAGTTGAATTACTACTAAAACATGATGCAAGAATTAATGAGAAAGATAGATTTGGCTTTACTCCTATTAAAAAAGCTATAATAAATGGTAATTTAAATATAGTTGAATTACTTTTGAAAAACAAAGCAAATATTGATGAAAAAGATAATTTTGGATATAATCTTCTTCATATTGCTGTTAAAAAAAAAAAAAAAAAAATTGTTGAATTGTTAATTAATTATAAAATTAATTTAAATGAAAAGGATAATTATGGTTTTACTGCTCTTCATTTAAGTGTTGAGAATGCTAATAATGACATCATTGAGTTACTTTTAAAAAACAAAGCAAACATTGATGAAACTGAAGATAAAGGAAATACACCATTAATGTTAGCAACAAATTTAAATAATTATGAAGTTGTAGAAGTATTATTAAAAAACAAGGCAAAAATTGAAATAAAAAATTTAAGTGACGAAACTTGTTTAACAATTGCAAATAAAAATAATAATATTAAAATTATAGAATTAATAGAAAAAACACTAAAGCAAAAATAATCTTTTTGTTTTTCATTTAATTGTTTAATTCTCATATAACTTAATAAATTGATGAGTTCTTTAATCCATTTTCTAATTCATTTAATCACAATTCATTACGACAATTTTTATTAATGAAAATAGACTATCATCAAGTTTTATTGATTTATCAAATACTTCAAGTTGTAAAGTATTTTTTTCAAAGTAATTTCTTCAAAGTCTTGTTTAAACAATGAATTTAAAACGTCAATTAATTGAATATTTAAATCATTTAATCCAATTCTAATACTGCTTTCATTCGATTTTCAAATTGTTTTCTGTAAAAGAAAAAATATTAGATTAATTTTTGTATAAATAGTTATTTAGAAAATCAAGATTATTTGCATAATTAAATCTCAAATATATCCTAAGAATTGCGTAATTTTAAAATTAAATAAAATAAACATTTTAGGAATTTCCAATGAAAAAAATTGTATTAGCATTTTGCCTCTTTGTTTCTATAAATTTATTAGCTGAAGAAGGGCGAATTTTACGCTTTCCAAACTCAAGCGAAAACCAAATTACTTTCACTCACGCAGGTGATCTTTTTGTAGTTCCAATTAGTGGTGGTTTGGCTCGAAGGGTTACGAGCTCAGATGGAGTTGAGCTTCATCCACGATTTTCACCTGATGGAAAAACAATTGCTTTCACAGGTGAATATGATGGCAATAGAGAGCTTTATACTTTGCCAAGTGAAGGTGGCACTCCCAAAAGATTAACTTACTCAATGGATGTTGGTTCACTACCCGAAAGAATGGGACCTGATAAAATAATTATGCAATGGGTAAATAATGGTAATGATATTCTCTACCGCCCTCGTCATGAGAATTGGCAAGCTTGGACTGGGAAATTATTTACAATTTCAAAAAATGGTGGTATGCCTAAGCAAATTGCTGTTCCTAATTCAGGACACGCTACCCTCAATGCAGATGGTACTAAACTAGCTTACAATCGTATATTTAGAGATTTCAGAACTTGGAAAAGGTATAGAGGTGGTCAAGCTGATGATGTTTGGATTTATGACCTTAAAACTAAACAATTAGAAAATATTACTAATAATCCCGCTCAAGATATTATTCCAATGTGGGTTGGAAATAAGATTTATTTTATTTCTGATAGAGATAAAATAATGAATCTTTTTGTTTACAATATTACAACTAAAGAAACCAAAAAACTAACTGACTTCAAAGAATATGATGTAAAATACCCATCACTTGGCAAAAATCATATTGCTTTTGAAAATGGTGGATATGTATATCTTTTAGATTTTGCTACTGAACAAGCTAAAAAGATTAATATTGAAATTAATGAAGACTTTCCTCAAGCTAGAACTAAGATTACAAATGTAAAAGATAAAATTGGCTCTTATGAAATCTCACCTGATGGCAAAAGGGCATTGTTTTCAGCAAGAGGTGATATATTCACTGTCCCAGCTGAAAAAGGTTATACTCGTAATTTGACAAAATCTTCAAATGCTCATGATAGGAACCCTCAGTGGTCACCTGATGGAAAGTGGATTGCTTATGTATCTGATAAAAATGGTAATGATGAGATTTATTTAACTACTCCCGATGGTAGCGAAGAAGTACAATTAACTAAAGATTCTAAATCATATAGATTTGAATTGAAATGGTCGCCTGATAGCAAAAAGATTTTAGCATCAGACAAAACTATGAGATTGTATTACATTGATATAGATTCAAAAACTACAAACGAAATTACTAAATCTAAAATGTGGGAAATAAGAGCTTATAATTGGTCGCCTGATTCAAAATGGATTGCTTATAGTGATAATTTACATTCTGGCTTGACTGCCATTTATCTTTATTCTCTTGATACCAAAAAAATCAAACAAGCTACCTCTGAATTTTATGACTGTGGCAATCCTATTTTTACTCCAGGTGGCAATTACTTGCTTTTTGTATCAAATAGAAATTATAATGCAAATATTAGTTCAGTAGAATGGAACTATAGCTACAATGATATGAGTAGAGTTTATGCCTTAGCATTAAATAAAGAAGCTCCACATTTATTTGCTTTCCAAGATGAAGAAAGTGAGAAACCTATTGCTAAAAAAGGTCCAGATGATGATAAAAAAGATGATAAAGATCAAGTGAATGTTAGAATAGATCTTGATGGTTTGATGGATAGGATAATTGATTTTCCAATTGAAGCTGGAAACTATTGGAACTTATATCCTACAAAAGATCATAAATTATATTACACTCGCTCACAACAAGGTAAGCCAGTTAAAACTTACATTTATGATATTAAGAACAAAAAAGAAAGTGAAGTAGGGGATTTCAATTCGTTTACTGTTTCAGGAGATGGAAAGAAAGTGATTGTGTCAAAAGATAATAGTTATTTCATAACCAAACTTTCCGAAAAACTTGAATTTAAAGAAGGTAAATTGAATCTCGACGATATGAAAATGAATTTGGATAAATCTGAAGAGTGGAAGCAGATATATTACGAAGCTTGGAGACAAATGAAAGATTTCTTCTATGATCCAAATATGCACGGAGTAGATTGGAATATGATTCGTAAAAGATACGAAGTTTTCATTCCACATATCAAACATAGAAACGACTTAACTTATATTTTGGGTGAAATGATTGCTGAACTTAATATTGGTCATGCTTATGCTGGTGGAGGAGATGCTCCTAAAATCAATCAAGTTGGAGTTGGTCTTTTAGGATGTGAGTTTGAATTAGAAAAAGGTAAATACAAAATCAAAAAGATATTTAAGGGTAAAAATTGGGAAGAGAAAACTCGTTCACCGCTTAACGAAGTTGGTATAAATGTTAATGAAGGTGATTACATAATTTCGATTGATGGAGAAAAACCAAGTGAAAATATTACTCCTTTTGAATTGATGGTTGACAAAGTGGGTAAATATGTTTCCATAATAGTTGCTAATAATGCTAAAGGTGATAATGCACGTACTTTCAATGTAAAAACAATAGCTAGTGAAAGTGGATTGAGATATTTGGATTGGGTAGAAGGAAATTTGGAATATGTTACTAAAAAGACTGATGGCAAAATTGGATATATTCATATTCCAGATATGGGAGTGGGTAATGGATTAAATGAATTTGTAAAATATTTCTATCCTCAAATTAGAAAAGAAGCTTTGATAATTGATGATAGATTTAATGGTGGTGGCAATGTTTCATCTATGATAATAGAAAGATTAAAAAGAGAAATTGGTTTAGCTAAGAATATCAGAAATCAAGAGTTGGTTACTTCCACTCCAGATGCTGTAATGACTGGTCCAATGGTATGTATGATTAATGAACTTTCTGCATCAGATGGTGACTTGTTTCCTTTCCAATTCAAAATGAATAAATTAGGTAAAATTATTGGACGTAGAAGCTGGGGTGGAGTGATTGGTATTAGAGGTAGCTTACCTTTCCTTGATGGTGGCTACTTAATGAAACCAGAATTTGCAAACTTCAGTCCTGAAGGTAAATGGGCTTTAGAAGGCGAAGGTATGACTCCAGATATAGACGTGGATAATAATCCAGCTAAAGTAATGGATGGAATAGATGAACAACTTGATAAAGCTATCGAAGTACTTTTAGAAGATATAAAAACCAATCCAAAGCGCCAAATACCAAAAGTACCAGCATATCCGGACAAAAAATAACGATTAATGTTTAATGAATTTTTTTGTAGGAGTTGAGCTTGCTCAACCCTGTATTTATGAGAATTAAAAGGAAAAAAAATGAAAAATAAAAAATCAAAAGCTGAATTTGTTAAATAGTTTGGACCCTTATTAGACTCATTAAGAGATTTAGGAGGTTCAGGTAAACCTAAAGAAGTAACTGAAAATATTGCAAAAATTTTTAATTTATCAGATGATAAATTAGAAGAAGTTAGTAAAACAGGTGTTCCTAAATTTTATAATCAAGTTGCATGGGCAAGACAGTATCTTGTTTGGGAAGGTTTAATTAGTAATGATCAAAAAGGTACTTGGAGCTTAACTACTAAAGGTTTTGATACTTTTTTGAATGATGAAAATAGCAGTAATATTTTTTTTAAATGGGTTAAATTTCATTCAGATTCAAAAAAAAACAATACGGATATTGAAGTAATTAAAATTATTGAAAATGATAATTTAGATCCAAATGAAATAACCGACACTATTTCACCAAAATTAATTGAAGTTTTGCAAACTCTATCTCCTAAAGGATTTGAACTAATTTGTAAAAGATTATTAAGAGAACATGGATTTGAAAATGTTGTTGTTACAGGTGGTTCTCATGATGGTGGTATAGATGGCTATGGTACTCTTGAATTTAACCCGTTTGTTAGTATGAAAGTTTTGTTTCAATGTAAAAGATATAAAGGTACTGTGTCAAGATCACAAGTTGGTGACTTTAGAAATGCTATGATAGGAAGAGCTGAAAAAGGTATAATAATAACTACAGGTATTTTTTCAGAAGATGCGAAAAGAGAAGCTTCAAGAGATGGAGCTCCACCAATAGAATTAATAGATGGGAAAAAACTTGTTTTGTTATTTGAATCTATTGAATTAGGTGTAAAACCTAGAACTGTTTTTGATGTAGATTTAAGTTTTTTTGAACAGTTTAAATAGTTAACTCCAATTCAAGCAATTTTCTAAATGATTAAAATATTCTCAATAAAGTTTGATTCATATAGATATAATTTTAGATGCATTTGTGTTAGGGGTTGAGTATGCTCAACCCTGCATTTATGGAGTTATTAGAAAAGAAATAATATTTAATAATATATAGTTGTTTTTTGAAATGGACGGATCTAAATTTATAATTATAGAAAGACTTAACCAAAATCAATTTATTAGATTTGTACAATTTTATTTAATTGAAACAGGTTATAAGAATACAACAAAAATTCAACGAAAAACTAGAATTGGGATAGATTATTCCGCTTTTAAAGAAAAACAAAAGTTTCTAATTCGAATAGAGAAAAAGAATGATAATATAGATACTGATTTTGTAATTTCTATTTTAAAAATATCTAAACAATATAATTCTGATAAACTGATTTTAATAACATTAGGAAGAATTAATAAAGAGTTCAGTTCTATATTAGAAAAACAAAATGTATTTTTAATTGGTCAACTTGAAATTGAAAATTTTTTAGATAATAGGTTTTCATCTTGTTTAGAATTTATAGAATTTTTAAATAATTATGGTATTAAAACTCATTTTAAACAAACAACAAAGGAATTAATCGAAGAGTATTATAGAATAAAAAAATTACTTGGCAAAGGATACGTATCTGGCTTAGATGTAAGATTACATAGTAAAATTGTGCTTATAGCATTTAAAACTAGATTTGGAACTTGGAAAAATTTATTAGATATACTTAATGAAGATACCGAAAGGTTTAAACTTGCATCAGCTGATGAATTGAAAGAGGAATATCTTACACTAAAGCAAAAATTAAACAAAAGTAGATTAACATTAGAAGATATTGAGATTCACTATAATAGAACAGATAGATCATATAAAAAGTACTTTGGTAGTTGGAGTAAATTTGTTGAAATAATGGAAGGTAGTTTCTCGTATTCTATTTATACTGATAAAGACATAATAGACGAGTATTTTAGAGTTAAAGATTTACTAGGTAAACCGATTATTAGAATTACTGATATGAATAAATACGGTAGATTTACTTCAGGTGTGGCAAGTTGGAGATTTGGATCTTGGACAAACTTTCTAAAAATAATTAATGAACATAATTCAAAATATGAACCATTGAACGATAATATATTAATAAATGAATATTTGAAAGTAAAAGAAAATTTAAAAAAAGAGAAAATAACATGGAATGATATAAATAAATATGGAAAATATAAAGCCTCTACATATATTTATAGATTTGGAAGTTGGAGTTTGTTTTTAAAAATTATGAGAGGAGAAATTAAAAATGATACATATTCAGAATTTGAATTAATAAATGAATATTTAAGAGTTAAAAGCTCTTTAAATAAACGATCATTGACTTTAAAAGAATTTAATACCAATAGTAACTTATGTGTTTATATATATAAAATGAAGTTTGGTTCATGGCAGAATTTTTTTTCGAAAGTAAAAGTTGAGCAAATAGTTTATGACGAGATTAAAGAAAGTGACTTTATAAATGAATACAATAGAATTAAAATACTTTTAAATAAAAAGCAATTAAAGCAAGATGAATTTGCAAAATATTCTATATTTTCAATGAATTTTTTTCATAGATTTTGGAAAACATGGAATATTTTTATTGAAGCATTAGGTGAGAATAGATCCAAATATATAATTCCAAATGAAGATTTAATTTTAGAATATTTAAGAGTTAAAACTGATTTTAAAAAAGAATATGTATCAAAAGAATTTATGAGTAAACATAGTAATATTAGTTTAGGTACGTATACACGACGATATGGTTCTTGGATTAAATTTATAAATGCCATGGGGGATGAAACTGATTTTCTAAAAGCAAAGAAAATCGAAAAATTAAAAAATAATCATTAGATTTTTATTTCCTTTAAAGTTTTCAGAAAAGAATTTTTTTACTTTTGTTTTTCCCTATTGGTATTTAGTTTATCCAACCCAGAATTAACAAAATATTCCCATAAGTGAAAGAGGAAGAATTTGGCTAAAGCCAATATAAATTGAATAAATTCATAACCTCCTGCTAAAGCTGGAGGCTATTGAAAAGAAAGAAATTTTGATTTTGTGTTTATGTATTTTTAGATATATCTGTAAGAATGTATGATTTGTATTTTGAATAACCTATAGGTTTATCTGTAGGAAACAAGATGTGCATTTTTCAATAGCCTCCAACTAAAGCTGGAGGCTATTGAAAGGTAATATTTATTTGTTTTGTAGGGGTTGAGCATGCTCAACCCTGAATTAAAGAGATTATTTTACAAATAGAATCAAAAAAGAAAAAGTATTTTTTTTTAAATATTATTAAAAGAATTTTTATGAAAAACTCAATCAATTGGTTTGAAATTCCAGTTAAAAATTTCGATAAAGCTAAATCATTTTATGAGGCAATATTTGGTGTAGAACTTCATTTAATGGAAGCTATGGGTATGAAATCAGCCTTTTTCCCAGCAGATATGGAAAATGGTGGAATTGGAGGCTGTATAATTCAAGGCGAAGGATATGAACCATCTACTCAAGGTACTTTAGTATATTTAAATGGAGGAGATGATTTATCAATCTCACTTTCAAAAGTTGAAGCTGCTGGTGGTAAAATTGTTTTGCCTAAAACACCAATTGGACCAAATGGTTTCATGGCATACTTTATTGATACTGAAGGTAATAAAGTGGGCTTACATTCTGTTAGTTAAACATTTATCTAAATCCTCCAGCTTTAGCTTGAGGTAAATTAGATTAATTTTAGTATATTAGACCTTAGACAAATGTTTTTCACCAATTTTTATTATTATTTTTAATTTTATCCCAAATAATTCATTAGAAAATATTATTCATATTTAACAGGTAATGTAAATTGCCTAGAATTATCCCATAATCCAAGAAACCATTGCCTTCGTTTTGGATCTAAAGATAATTTCAATATTTTAGAATTTCCTTTTTTTA
>JAPLFM010000048.1 GCA_026390675.1 Candidatus Kapaibacterium sp.
TTATGATAATTAATTGTTACAAAGAAGTATTCGAAAAATAATCATTTTTTATATTACTTAATCAATATATTTCATATAGTTAACAACATAATTTCCTAATGCAATGCATTAGAAAATTATGCTAATGAATTATTTGGGTTTATGATAAAATCAATTTTTGCTTTAATATTAATATGTTTTTGTAACACATATTCACAAAATAATTATCAAGAAATTATTAGCTCAAAAGCTGATGCTATCGAAAAAAAAGTAATTGAATGGAGACACGATTTTCACCAAAATCCAGAGTTATCAAATAGAGAATTTCGGACTTCTGCAATTATTGCCAAACATTTGCAATCTCTTGGTTTAGAAGTTAAAACTGGGGTAGCAGTTACTGGTGTCGTTGCAATTTTAAAAGGTGACAAACCTGGACCTGTAATCGCATTAAGAGCAGATATGGATGCATTACCTGTAATAGAAAATAATGATTTGCCATATAAATCTAATGTAAAAGCAAATTATAATGGTAAAGAAACTGGAGTAATGCATGCTTGCGGACATGATGGTCATGTTGCTATTTTAATGGGTGTAGCTGAAATTCTTACAAGTATGAAGAAAGATTTGAAAGGTACAATCAAATTTATTTTTCAACCAGCTGAAGAAGGAGCTCCTCTTGGCGAGGAAGCAGGAGCTGCTCTAATGATTAAAGAAGGAGTATTAGAAAATCCAAAAGTTGAAGTTATTTTTGGATTGCACATGAGTGCTCAATTAGAAGTCGGCAAAATTAATTATCGTCCGGGTAGTACTATGGCTGGAGTAGGGGATTTGAAAATAATTGTAAAGGGTAAGCCTTCACATGGTTCTCAGCCTTGGCTATCTGTAGATCCAATTGTTGTTTCAGCTCAGATAATTAATAGCTTACAAACAATTGTTAGTAGAAATGTAAATATTACAGAAAACCCTGCTGTTGTAACAATAGCTGCAATAAATGGCGGAAATAGATCAAATATTATTCCTGAACAAGTAGAAATGTTAGGAACTGTAAGAACTTTCACAAAAGAAGATGAGACACTTGTTTTTGAAAGAATTAGACAAATTGCAACAAAAACAGCAGAAGCTTCTGGTGCGACTGCAACAGTATTTCTACCTTATTCTGCTCATTATCCTGTTACTTTTAATAATTTAGAATTAACTAATCAAATGCTTCCTTCACTACAAAGGTATGCAGGTATTGAAAATGTAAAACTTACTACACCAATTACAGGTGCTGAAGATTTTTCCTTCTTTGCACAAAAAGTACCGGGCTTATACTTCTTTTTAGGTGGTTTAACAAAAGGCAAAGATCCATTAAAATCAGGTCCACATCATACACCTGATTTTATTATAGATGATAGTGCTTTTAAAACAGGAGTTAATGCTTTATGTAATTTAGTCTTTGATTATTTTGAAATTAAAAAGAAGTAAATATCTAAATTTTAACACTGATTAATATGGTCAAGCAAAGTAATAAATTAAGAAAAAGTATTTATTTTTCAGGATTTTCATTTCATCAATGCTTCAATTTCAAATTTGGCATCGTTTAATGCTTGCTTAGCTGATTTCTTTTTATAAAGTGCAAGTTCTACTTGAGATTCGATTACTTCTTCAATATCAAGCCAATGTGGATTAACAGGAGTCATTTTAGATAAAGGCAATTGATTAATAAAATAATTCATATAAGGAATATTTTTGAAATATTTGTCTTTTATATAAGCTGAATCAGCAGGTAAAACAGTTCCAATTTCCTTTTTGCAATAATCGAGTGTAGTTTTACCATTTGTAATATAGTTAATAAACTTAGTTGCTAAATCACTTTTATTAGTAGTTGCAGATAACGCTAAATATTCACCACCAGCAAATGAATATCCTTTACCGGTATTTAATGGAGGAATATTAATTATACCAAATTTTAAGTTTGGATTTTCCTTTTTAATTTTATCTAATAACCATCCTCCAGAAAAAACAAAAGCCAATTTTCCTTGAAGGAAAATCTTATCTAAATTCCTTTGGTTTTCAATAATTCCATTTTCAGATAGTTTGACATACATTTGTAATGCTTCAATATTTTGTTGAGAATTTATAACAACACTTCCATTTTCAAAAATATCTCCTCCATTAGACCAAAACATTGGAATTATTTTTTTGTAAAGTCTGTGTGGATCAGCACCATTAATTCCAAAACCATATATGCCATTAGTTTTTACTTTTTTACATAAATTCAGAATAGAATACCAATTAAACAAAGAATCTAATTTTAAACTATCTTTGATTAATGATTTGTTATAAAAAACAACTCTACTATCAACATACCAAGGCAATGCATATACTTTGTTATTCCAGAAGCATGGTGATTGAGATGATAAAACATATTTATTGATTTCTGTTTGATTTGAAATATCTTTCAAAGAACCTGAGCTTGAAAATTGTGCAATCCAGTCAGAACCTAATTCTAAAACATCAGGCGGTGTGCGAGAATTAAATGCTGCAATAAGTTTTGTTTTCCCATCACCCCAACTAAGTTCGGTTGTTATTACTTTACAATTGTTTTCTAGTTCAAATTTTGAAATTATTTCTTTTAATGCACTTTTCATTTTTGGTTCAGATTGAAAATGCCAAAAAGAAATTTCTTTTGGATTGGAATTAATCTTTTGTTTACAAGAAGTCATTGAAAACAAGGCTATTACAAATAAAGCTATCTTAAAAATCATATTTGGTTTTTCACATTTTTAATAATTCAATTTATAAAATTTATTCAATTTTTCCACATATTTTGTTATATATAGTAATAATAGCTAAATTTGTGGATATTATAAAACAAAAGTACCAAATCATTTTATGTCAACATTATTAGAAAATTCTCAACGTGAAACGAAATACATCTTTATTACTGGAGGAGTGCTATCTTCTCTAGGAAAAGGTATTGCTTCAGCTTCAATTGGACTGTTATTAAAACAAATTGGATATTCAGTTACAATTATTAAATTAGATCCATATTTAAATATAGACCCGGGAACAATGAATCCATTGCAACATGGTGAGGTTTATGTAACAGATGATGGCTCAGAAACTGATTTGGACTTAGGTCATTATGAAAGATTTTTAGATGAATCAATGTCTAAAAGAAGTAATGCAACTGCTGGTAAAGTTTATTTTGATGTAATTCAAAAAGAAAGAAAAGGACAGTATTTGGGTAAAACTGTACAAGTAATACCTCATATTACAAATGAAATCAAAGTAAGAATGAAATCATATCAAGGTGAAAAAGATTTTGTTTTAATTGAAATTGGTGGTACAGTTGGCGATATTGAATCTTTGCCATTTTTAGAAGCTCAAAGACAAATGAATCACGAATTAGGTAGGAACAATTCTCTAAATGTTCATCTTACTTATGTTCCATATATAAAATCAGCCAAAGAATTTAAAACAAAACCAACCCAACACTCTGTAAAAATGTTGATGGAATATGGAATAAGACCAGATATTTTACTTTGTAGAGCTGAACATAGTTTGAACAAGGAATTGAGAGCTAAAATAGCACTATTTTGTAATGTTGATGAAGATTCTGTTTTTGATGCTATTGATATGGATACTATTTATGAAGTGCCATTGTATTTTGCTAAAAAGAATATAACAGAAACAATTCTTAGCCATTTAAAAATGAATGTTGAGCAACCAGATCTTACTACTTGGGCAAAATTTGTAAATAAAGAAAATGTTGAAGAAAAGCTTACTGGTTTTGATGGAGTTTTAATCGCACCTGGATTTGGAAATAGAGGTATTGAAGGCAAAATTGACTCTATTGAATATATTAGAAAAAACAAGGTTCCATATTTTGGTATATGTTTAGGTATGCAATGTGCTGTAATAGAATTTGCTAGAAATGTATGTGGTTTGCCAAATGCCAACTCATCTGAATTTGAAAAGAACGACTTTAATGTGATTGACCTTATGGAAGATCAGAAAGCTATTAAAGAAAAAGGTGGTACAATGCGACTTGGTGCTTATCCTTGTGAAATCAAAGAAGGTACGTTTGCTTATGAAGCTTATGAAAACACTGAAATTTCAGAACGTCACAGACATAGATATGAATTTAATAATAATTTTAAAGAAATACTTACTCAAAATGGAATGATTTTAAGTGGAACTTCTCCTGATGGTCAGCTTGTTGAAATTATTGAGCTAAAAGATCATCCTTGGTTTTTGGGAGTGCAATTTCACCCTGAGCTAAAATCTAGAGCTGTAAAAGGTCATCCATTATTTATAAGTTTTGTTAAAGCAGCTTTAAAACACAAGAAATCTAAAGAAGTAATTACAGAATAAAATCTTAATGTGTATAAAAAAGAGGGTAATTTTCATCACCCTCTTTTTTTTTTAAAAAAAATCAACTATTTATTATTTGAAATTATAATATTTCTAATGTTCTCTGAATCTTTGCTAGGTTTGATTTCAACAGAGTAACTTGTACGTGGTATTAAATTTTCAGCATTTTCAGCCCATTCTACAAGTTTTATTGCGTTGTTGGTAAACATACAATCTTCAAATCCAATTTCTTTTAAATCTTCTTTTTTGTTGATTCTATATAAATCAATGTGATAAATAGGTATTTCATTGTTTGATTTATCATTACCATTATATTGGTTCATTATAGTAAAAGTAGGGCTTGTTACTAATTCATCAACCTCAAAGAAATCACAAATTCCTTTTACAAACTCCGTTTTGCCAGAGCCAAGTTCACCAAAAAGAGCAACTATATCACCAGGATTTAAACTTTTTGCAAAGTTATTTCCAGCTTTCAGAGTTTCTTTTTCGCTTTTTGTTATTAAGTTTTCAATTACCATATATTACAAAAATACCTAAATATTGAAACGTGCAAAAGAAATAATACAAATTAATATATATTAATTTGTATTATTTACTTTAATAAATGTAAAATCTTTATCTTGGAGTCAATGTAATTATTGGGACAATCATTTCTTCCATAGAGATACCACCATGCTGGAATGAATCTTTGTATTTGTTTAAAAAGTGATGATAATCAGTTGGGTAAACAAAATAAAAATCTTCTTTTGCTATAATATTATTAACAGTAATTCCATCTTTAGGTATTTTTATGTCTTCAGGATTATTTATCTGCATTGCATTTCTTGAATCTGACTTGACATTTTTGCCAAATTTGAACCTTAAAGAAGTTGAAGTATCTTTGTCACCAAGTACTTTCACACCATGCATACATCTAACTGATCCATGATCTGTAGTTAAAACAATTTTTATATTTTTTACTTTTGAAAGAGTTTTTAGCATTCCAAATAGACTTGAATGCTGAAACCAAGATCTAGTTAGTGAACGATAAGCAGGCTCATCAGGAGCAATTTCTTTTAATATTGCATAATCTGATCTAGAGTGTGCTATCATATCAACTGCATTAACAACAATGGCACTTAATTGATTTGAAGTGTATTGCATAATTTCACGTTCAATTTTTTTGCCAAAGTCAGTATCAAAGATTTTTACAAAACCCATCTTGTTGTTTAGCTTAATTCTTTTTCTCTCAAGCCAAGCTTCCATCAATTCTTTTTCATATTTATTTTGAGAAGATTCATCACTATTGTATTCTACTGTCCAATATTGTGGATAATACTTTTTAATATCAATAGGGTATAAGCCTGCAAAAATTGAGTTCCTACAATATGGAGTAGCTGTTGGCAAAATAGAACAATAAAAATTTGTATCAAAAGTATAAAATTGTTTTAGTAAATCTTCGAATACCAACCACTGATCATAGCGCATACAATCAACTACGAAAAAGAAAGTGGGACCTTCTTTTGTAATATGTTTTTGTAAATAAGTGTCCATAATGTTAGGCGAAAGAAGTGGATCTTCATCACCTTTTTTAGCATTAATCCAATCTATATAATTATTTTCTACATATTTAGAAAATTCAGTATTAGCTTCTTTCATTTGATTTTGAAGGCTTTCTCTCAAACCTGTATCGGGGTACTTGTCAAGGTCATAAGACCATTTAGTTAGTTTTTGATAAATATCAACCCAATCAGACCAATCGCTTGCATCCATTAATTGAGAAGATATCTCAGAAAAACCTTTCATATAGTCTTGAGCTAATTTATCAGAACCTATTTTATTACCTTCAATGAATTTTTTACAAGCAAGAAGTATTTGTGCAGGGTTAACAGGTTTGGTGAGATAATCATCAATTTTGTTACCAATAGCTTGTTCCATAAGATATTCAGCTTCATTTTTGGTAACCATTACAATTGGTGTAGCTCCATCAATTTCTTTAAGTTTTGGAAGAGTTTCCAATCCTGAAATACCAATCATTGTTTCATCTAGGAAGATTAGGTCGAAGTGATTTTGCTTGACTAGTTCTATTGCGTCTTCACCATTGGAAGCAGAGGTTACATTATAACCTTTTTGCTCTAAAAGAATAATATGAGGGCGAAGCAATTCGATTTCATCATCAACCCAAAGGATTTTTTTTTCTATTTTTGCCATTTTTACTCCGTAATTAAAAATTTATTTACAAATATAAGGTTTAATTAATGTTATATTAATTAAATTATTAATTTAAAAATTAAAAGAGTATAAATTTACAGAAAAATATCCATAGTAATGATTGATAAGTAATTAACGGTAGAAAATTAAATAAATTGTAAATGGATGTTAGTCTATATTAATTAAGATTTAATTTAGTATATATAAAATAAAATCAATGACAAATCATATTAATTAAATTTTTATTCCACTTGTAAAATTGGAATATATATATTTCTTGTATTCATCATAACATATTATATTCCATCAATTTACTAGATTTTATTCATTTCAATTTTTGCAGTTATTTAGAGTTTTTGTATTTTTTTCTATAACATTCTTTCTGTCATTCCGTACTTGATACGGGATATAGTCTTTTGTACTCCGCTGGCAAAATTGCGACAGCAATTTGGAATTTGTTTTTACTTTAAAGAGGAGGTTCTTGATTAAACAGTTTGCAAACAAATTTAAAATGGTTTACAAGGTACTAGTTAGTTTTTATTTAATTTAGTACTAACCCTTTTTCCAAATTGCGAAAGTAATTGGGTCTGCACATCTCCCAATTTTAGAACATAAACATTAAAAGTCCTAATTTTTGGGCTCACTTCACTAGAAAAAAAACATAAATAAACGCTAAATCACTGCAAAAATTGAAATGAAAGAAATTAAGTAACATATTGCTATTTAATAATTTAAATCAAAAATATACATTTAATACAATACATATAAAAACAAAAAATAATTACAAAATCCTGTCGAGTTCTGATTCACTATCCATTAAAACTTCTCTAGGTTTGCTTCCATAACCTGGACCAACTACTCCTGCCATTTCAAGCTGATCCATTATTCTTCCAGCTCTAGCAAATCCAATTTTCATTCTTCGCTGAATCATAGATGTAGATCCTTGTCCACCTCTTATAACCAATCTAGCAGCATCTTCAAATAGTGAATCTCTATCACTTGTATCATAATCATCAGAATCATTTCTTGCTTCAACAACAGATGGTAACATAAATGGTAATGAATATCCTTTTTGATTTCCAATAAACTCAGTAACATTATCAACTTCATCAGTACTTAAAAAGGCATTTTGGATTCTTTCAGCTTTTTGCATACCAACAGCTAGATATAACATATCACCATTTCCAAGAAGTTGTTCAGCACCATTGCTATCAAGAATTATTCTTGAGTCAACCTTTTGAGCAACTCTAAAAGCAATCCTACTAGGGAAATTTGCTTTTATTAATCCAGTTATAACATTTGCAGATGGCCTTTGGGTAGCTAAAATAACGTGGATTCCAATAGCTCTAGCTTTTTGTGCAAGCATAACAATTGGCTCTTCAATTTCTTTCCCAGAAGTAATCATTAAATCGGCTAATTCATCAATTATCACAACAATATATGGCAATTTCCGATGTTCCAAATTAGATTTTTCTACAGTTTTACCTTCAGCAATTTTTTGGTTATAATCAGCAATATTTCTTTGTCCCATTTCAGCAAGTAATGTGTATCTATCTTCCATTTCTTGTACTGCTGATTTTAAAATCAATACTGCTTCTGGTGCATTTGTAATGATTTTTTCTTTTACATCTGGCGAAGTTGCCAAAAAATGATTACACAATTTTACATACTGACTCATCTCAACTTTTTTAGGATCAACAATAATAAACTTCAATTCATCTGGTTTCTTTTTATATAGCAATGAAGTAATAATTGTATTAATCCCAACAGATTTACCAGCCCCTGTTGCACCAGCTATTAATAAGTGAGGCATTGCAGCCAAATCTGCTATATATGTGCTTCCGCTTACATTTTTACCTAATGCTAGAGGAAGTCTAAAACTAGTATTTTGAAATTCAGGAGAATTAACAATTGATCTAAATGTAACTAAAGAGGCTTTAGCATTTGGAATCTCAACTCCTACAGTACCTCTACCAGGTACAGGAGCTATTATTCGAATACCTCGAGCTTTAAGTGCCATTGCCAAATCATCTGCAAGATTTTCTATTTTACTAATCTTTATTCCATCATCTGGAATAAATTCATATTGAGTTACAACAGGACCAGGAGTAAGGTGAATACTATTTATAGAAATTTTAAACTGTTCTAATTTGTTTTTTAGAATTTCAGCATTAGCTTTCAATTCTGATTCATCAGCTACAATCATTTCAACTTCAGGTTTTAACAAACCAACATGAGGTGGACTGTAATTTATTTTCTCATCTTGTACATTGAAAATCAATTCCTTTTCTATAACTTGATTATGAATAGGTTTTGGTTGGGCTTCAGTAAATCGATTATTGATACTAACATTTAAATCAGGATTGTCAACAACTTCATCATTCATTGCTTGAAGTAAAACTGATTGAACTTGAGGCTGTGAATTTTCAATTTGAGAAGATGCTAATGACGATTCAATATTTTCTAGCATTTTAGTAAAGTCATCATTTTCATCTAAATCATTTTCAACTGTTTTGTCATTTCTTTCAAGGTTCAAATAACTTATATCGTAATTACTTTTAAAGTTGGAATCATTTACAATTTCAGTTTCAATTTCTTCTTCTACAACTTCATTTAATTTATCTTCTTTCAAATCAACATTTTCTATAGTTTCATTTTTCAATTCTATTTCATTTTCATCAAATGTTGTAGAGACTTCATCAATTTTTAGATTTTGATTAACATCAACTTGTAAAGGGGTTACAAATTCCACTTGTTCTTTGTTTTCTTTAACATTAATTTCTTGAACAAATTTTTCAGCTTCTTTTTCATAAATACTATTCAATTCAACCTGTTCAATAGGTTTTGAATCATAATCTTTATCAAAACTTGAAACAGCATTTATACCTCTATTAAAAGAAATGCTTATTCCTTTATTTATTTGATTTGGAATAGTAGCTGGGCGAGCATTATTTAAAAAGCTTCTGTTACTCTCTTGAAGTTTATTAAAATGAGAATGATCAACTACATTCTCATTTCCAACAAATCTACTTTCAAAAGATTTTTCAATAATAGTTACATTTGGAGAAACAGTTGCAGAAGCAACAAATGAGTTGCTTTGAGGTTCAAAAACTTCAGGAATATTTTGGTTTACATTTTCGTTTAAAGCTTCAATATCAACATTATCTTTTTCCGAATCTGTTTCTTCTATTTCAGTTTTTGAATTAAATTTAACTGCAATACTATTCAAAAAATTAGATATTTTAGAAAAACTTTCTTCAATCTTTAAATCTGTTCCAAAAATAATTACAGTAAGGAATAATATAGCAAATGAAATAGAAGTACCTAAATTGCCAATAAAATTTATACTTAGTGATGCAAGAAATAAACCGACTGCTCCTGACCATTCTTTTGACATATTTACAAAATAAGTTATAAAATGTAAGCTACCCATAAATGCAGAAAAAAATATTAATCCAGCAAATAATGAAGTTGTATTTTTAATAACTTTTCTTGACAAAGTTAATTCAAAAAACAAACTTTTAGCCCAATAAAATGTAATTACAGGAAGAATAATAGATCCATAACCAAGAGTGCTATTATAAATTATATTTGAAATATAAGCTCCTAATAGACCTAACCAATTTTGTGATGTCATTGCTTTTATTTCAATTATCTTATCACCAGTTAAAAGGCTGTAAAAATCAATTAGAGATAATTGAGCATTGGCTTCATCCAATTTTGTATATGATACTAAAGCTAAAGTTAAAAGAAATGAAAAAAGTCCTAATAAGGTCGATAGAACTCGCTTTCTCTTAACAAATCTTGTCACATTTATATTATCATCAGTTGTTGTTTGTTTGGCACTTTTCGCCATATTAAATCCCCCCAGATTTTATCAAATTCAATTAAATAGTTATTACACCATTTTTTAATTTAGGAACAATGTTTATACTGTTTAAATTTAAACAATAATCAATATCGTCTTTCAAACCAATACTTTCCAAATACTTAACATGTGTAAAGTTCAAAATGTATTCTTTTATTTTATCAAATTCAATATTGTTTGCAAATTCTTTAACAATAATTGAAGAATCATCTAACAAATATTGTGAATCTTTGTTTATATCTAATATAATTTTACCAGCTAAAAGTGAATCTTCTGCATTGACATTACCATCACTTCCAGCACAAATAAATACAATATCATTAGAACAATTTTCTAAATATTTACATATTGCATTAAAATTTACAAACGCAGCAATTATAGTATCTTTTGCCTTATAACACTTTTCAATTACTACGCTTCCATTTGTGGTAGCAAGTATAATGTTTTTGTTTTTAATTTTATCAGCTGTATATTCTAAAGGTGAGTTCCCAGCATCAAATCCAATTGGTTTGATACCTTTTCTTTCCCCCCCGAGAAAGTTCTGTAAAACATTGTTTTTAGAATGTTCAATCTTTGCACTTTCGATAGTATCTCTTGCTATTACTTGATTTGCTCCATTATATAAAGCAGTACAAATTGTAGTACTAGCTCTTAATACATCAATTATAACTACCGTTTTATCTAAAAGGTAATCTTCATTGTAAAGTAAACTTGAAGATAAAAAAGTATTGATTTTCATAGAAATACAACATAAACAGTCTTTCAAAATTACAACTTCATAAACAAAAAAACAAGTTTTAAAAATAGATTTTGTCAAAAGAGGAATAATAATCTAATTTTGTGTTTAAAATTAATTTGAAAAGTAAAAATATGTCTAAAGATTTTTTTATAATTGCTGGTCCTTGTGTAGTAGAATCAAAAGAAATGCTAATGGAAGTAGCAGAAGAAGTTTCAAAAGTATGTGCAGATTTGAATATTAAGTATTATTTCAAATCTTCTTATAAAAAAGCAAATAGAACTAGTGTAAATTCGTTTACAGGTATTGGTGATGAATTAGCTTTAGGATATATTAAAGAAGTTGGAGAGAAATTCAATTTAGAAACTTTAACTGATGTACATACAGAACAAGAATGTGATTTGGTTGCTCGTTACGTTGATGTATTGCAAATCCCAGCTTTTTTAGCAAGGCAAACTGACTTACTTTTAGCTGCTGGTAATACTGGAAAGATAGTAAACATTAAAAAAGCTCAATTTATGGCTCCTCAAGATATGGCAAAAGCAGCTTCTAAAGTTGCTTCAACTGGTAATGATAAAATATGGCTTACTGAAAGAGGAACTTTTTTTGGTTATAATAATTTAGTTGTTGATTTTCGATCTTTAGTAATAATGAAAGAAACTGGCTATCCTGTTGTTTTTGATGCTACACATTCAGTTCAACAGCCTTCAATTGGTGAACAATCAGGTGGACAACCAGAGTTTATACCAGCTTTGGCACGTGCAGCAACTGCTGTTGGGATAAATGGACTTTTTTTTGAAACACACCCTGATCCTAAAAACGCAAAAAGCGATGCTGCAACTCAACTATCTTTAAAAAATGTTAGAGCGTTTTTAGAAAATATTATGAAGATACATAATGTGTAATGGTTAATGAATATATTCAAAAAGGTTTAAAAATGAAAAATAAAATTTATATTTATAAGAAACAAGGTTAACTAATTTTATATTTATTCTATACCTGCAGTTGTAGTATGGTAAATAATTCCATTCAAACTACCAATCCATCCAGTTTTTTCATTTAAGAAAAACATTTTGTGTAAGGAAATTGTTGGAATGGATTTTTGAATACTCCAATTAAGACCTGCATCTGAAGTATAAATAATTTTTTCAAAATTTGAATTTTCGACACCACCAAATGCCCAAGCAATCTTTTTATTGAAAAAATAAAAATCACTAATATACTTTAATTTAAAATTTGTTAAATTTGTCCAACTAGTACCTGAATTAGTAGTTTTATTTAAACTCCCTAAATAATTATTATAACCAGAATTTATATCTAAGAATTGTGATTTAAAATCAGTATTAACATAACTCAGACTATCCCAAGTTAACCCACTATTAGTTGTTTTGCAAATATAATTCTGTGTAAGAACTACAATGTTATTTTCATCAATTACAGTACCACTGTAGATATCATTCGAATTAATATAATTTGTATTTGGTAATGAAATCTGAAAAATATCTATCCAAGTATTGCCTTTATTTGTAGTTTTATATAAATTTTTAGAAATTATAAAACCTGTATTTTGGTTGATAAATATCATTTTATTATTATAGCTTTGAACAAATAATTTATCTTCTTTCCAAGTTTTTCCTCCATCACTTGTCTTCATAAGTTTAGCCAAATCTAAAGCCCAGCCTTCAAGTTTATTAATAAAGTAAATTACATCAAATGATGTATTATCAATAAAATAAAAAAGAATGTTCCAATATTAGTATTTTGTATATACCAGCCTTTTGGTGGAGTATTATCTAAAATTAAGTCATTTATAGTAATAGACTTATTATAAGAAGGTGTTTTTATTTTAATTTTAGCACTTGATATACCATTTATTGTTGCATAAATTTCTACATTTTTATTGGTATCTACATTAAGTGTAAATTTACCTAAGGAGTCTGAATAAGTGCTTACATTATAAGTAAAATCTATTCCATTGCAAATAATTTTAGCATTAAGCACAGGCTTACCATTTAAATTAATTATTTTTCCATTGATCAATGAGTCATTACTTAAATTTTCAAGTACATTATTTTTACAACTATTTATTAAAATGAAAATAAAGAATATAAATATTTGAATTAATTTAGATTTTTTCATTGTGATTATATTTATTTTATAAAATATTATATTAATTTAATTAAAAATTTTTTAATACACAAATGAATTTGCTTGTATTTATAAATGTAATTCATCTCATTTACTCAAAATTATAATTTTTAATTTCTTTTATTATAATTTATGTAATTTATTGCTAAATTATTTTTATATAAGTTAATGAAAATAAATTTTTAGTATTATTGCAAATCTACAAATTGGAGATGAAGTGCAGAGAGTGGTAAAGAATTAAAGAATAAAGTTTAATAATATTTACTAAAATATTTAGATTTGAAAAATTAAATTCATTATATTGATATTTATTAATTTGCAATTTCAAAATAATAAAAAGAATATACGGTCTTTAAATCATTATTTCAAGGTAATTAAAATGAAAGCAAATAATTTTATCTCATATATAATGAATATGAGAAAATGGGGTATAGTCTTATCAATAATATTCATTTTTAGTTTATGTGGTCTTTTTTTGATTGGATACCAAACTCATTATAATGCTCCACCTATACCTGATTTTAAAGAAAGTAGTGGTAAGATATTAATTAGTGCAAATTCAATTACCGAAGGTCAAGTTGTATTTCATAAATATGCACTAATGGAATATGGAACAATGTTTGGTGAT
>JAPLFM010000321.1 GCA_026390675.1 Candidatus Kapaibacterium sp.
TCTTTAGATATATATTTATTTTCAACAAACCAACTTTCTCCTTGATCAGTGCTTTTACAAATAGTTCCTTTATCTCCAACTGCATACCCAACTTTATTACTTGAACCAGTTGTTGAATCTTGAAACTTTATTGAATATAAGTGTTCTTTTGTATATGAAGTCTTTAATTGCCAAGAAATCCCAAAATCTGAAGTCTTGTAAATTGTACCATTTCCACCACAGATAAATCCTATCTTTTTATTTATAAATGTAATATCATACAATGTTAAATTTGAAGAAAAGATAAAACCCCTTGTCCAAAGTGAATCTAATGCTTTTGAAGGACAATACAATGAAAAAGTAAATATAATAATAAACACATATTTTATTAGCTTCATAAATAATTCTCTTTTATTAAAAACAAGTAAGATTTTATTAATCTTCTTTCATTATTTTACCATAAAAACTTTTAGAACCAGCTAAGTTCCAAAAATAGCAACCTTTTTGCAAATCAATTTGAATTTTAATACCTCCATTATATTCAATAACATTGTTATAGACTTCATTGCTTTTAATATCAAAGATTTTTAAATTATAGCTACCATCAGAAATTTTTGAATCTTCAATTACAAAAGAGTTTTTAAATGGGTTAGGATATGTTTTATAAACTTGCTCAAATTCTTCAACTCCTGTTTTGTAAATTGGTCTTCTCCAAATTCCATTATCATATGTACCAACTAAAATCATATCTTTTGTAAATTCAATTCTCATTCTAAATTCAGAATTATCTCGAGAATTAAAATGACTTATTAGCCAATGATTACCTCCATCAGTAGTCTCATAAATCATATTGTTCTGACCGAAAGCAATTCCATAATTCTGATCTTTAAATTTAATATCTGTTACATTATATAGCTCAAAATTAAATGTATCTAGTTGTTTTTTCCAAGTATGACCTCCATCTGTTGTTTTGTGAATTAAATGTGACTGCGTTACACCAACACCTGACTTTTTTTGAGATAAAACCCATCCAATACTATCGGTAATAAAAGATTTTTTCCTTGTCAAACAATCATTATCTATATTATAAAATTTCCAATCAAAGCCTTGATTTTCTGAAACTACAAAGAAAATGCTATCATTATACTCTGTCAAAAAATTAATATAACCATTACTTTGTATATTTACCTCATAAATGGGCACTCCTAATGATTTTGTCTCAAATGATTTCCATCCATTTTTTGTTATAAAAACTTCATTTCCATTTGTTAATACACCATAATTCTCATCTTTCATATTAATATTTTTAAAAAAATCGTCTTTTTTACTTATTTTGAAAGTATCTTGCTTTTTAGGATCTGAATAATATCTTTTAACTATTGCATCATCCATAAATGCAATAAATATTGCATTTTCATTAACTATGGAACTTGCTGTTACTTCGAACGGATTTGGGTAAGGTGGCTTATCCACAAAATCCCAATCTTCATGGTAAACTTGCCAAGTCAAACCATTATCCGAACTTTTAAGTAAATTAAGCGATGCTACTTCTCTTCCTGAAGTAGCAATGCAATTACCATTACCCAAATATTTAATTTCGACAATTGCAGGGTTTCCACTATAATTACTTTTTATTTTACTTTCTATCCATTTCTCTTGAGAAAAACTCGAAAAAATTGTAATCAAAAATACTAAACAATTTGTACATAATTTTATTTTCATTGAATTCCAATTAATAAATTAGCCTCAGATAAAATTTCTATCTGAGGCTAATTTGATTTTATTTAGCAATAATAAACTTATCAGATCTAATAAATAATCCATCTACATTTATTGAATAAATATAAGTTCCATTATTATAATCATTTAAACGAACATTAAAGTAATTGTTATCTTTAAATAATTTAAGACTTGATTTTTGAATTAAGTTACCTTTAATATCTGATATAAGAAATTCTGCATTTTCTGATTTTTGATTTTTAATCATTAATGATAATAAATTATCAACTATAATAACATTAATTCCAATTTCATAAGAATTAATTATTGTAGTTTGTTTATTTTGATTTTTAGGAATAATGCTTTCTATATTTAATACCATAGTGCCAGATAAATTCGATAACCAAACACATTTAGGTTCACAAGGATAAATGTAAGACGAATGCGGGTTTTCTAACCAAGTATCAGAACAATTAATTGCACTAGACATATTTGGATTGTTGTATGTAATAGTTATTGTTTCATTTGGTGCTGGAGTTCTACAAACTGTTATTGATTGCAAACAACATTCACTGCCTTCGCAAGGTTCGTAAACAAGAGTTGAATCAACTATTCCACCACCAATTTGAGTTGGGTCTGGACTTGTCATAGTATATGAGTAATAACTTGACCAGCATCCACTTTGAATTATACGCCAAGTTGTTGAACATCCAGAATTCAGTGGATCAAAATCCATATTATTAGTTTTAATAATTTTGAACAACAAAGTTTTGTAAATTTGTTCAATAGTAAAATAATTTAAACAATCTGGACTATAATCCATTTTTAATATTTCCAAATCTTGTGAACCACAAGCAATCCTTGTAGCATAAGTTACTTTAACTACACATCCAGAAATAAATTTTGTTTCCGGTCCATGTATCACCCAAGGTATATTTAAACAATTTGGCGTACAGGGTGTAGGTACTGAGTTTGAATCTCTTTTTGCAAAACAATTAACATCTCTACTTATAACACAAGAGTCTCCATTTACTTTTAAAAGCTTAAATTTAATAGATTTTGAAGAATTAGCTGGGATACAACCATTACCAGTTATTACTTTATTTGTGATATTAGTAGTTTGTCCATTATCTAATTTGTAACTCGTAAAACAGTTATAGTTTTCAGGGATTGAGAGGGTATAATTATATTTACAACCATTTTCAAGACATGAATTATCCTTTTTAGATGATACAGTGAGCCAATCATTAATACCAGATGGACATCCACAACAGCTCAAGTCATAAGTTCTTGTAAACATATTTTCTCCTTCTAAAAATGGATATGTCCCTCCACATGCTGGTTCGTGATTAATATTATACCACTTCAGTCTGTAGTTTACAACATTTTCTCCAGGATTAGGACAAAATTTGTGCTTAGCAGGTAATCCTGAAGATCCAACATTAACATAATTTCCGGAAGTATTCATTTGTTCAAATTCAACATTCATTCCAGTTGGATCGACACTCCAAGTAGTTGTAATAATTACACAACAATCACTTGTAACTGAATCATAAATAGCAATTGTCGAACAATCCGGAGAAATAAATTTTGATATTTGATTAGATTTCTCTTTATTAGGTTTAGCTAAAAGATCTATTTTGTAAAAAAATAGCAACATACATGCAAATAAAAACAAAACAATTTTGTTTCCACCTTTTAATACTTTTTCAAAATTCATAAAAATCCTTAAAAATCGCAAAAATTAAGTCCTAAAAGCACTTTGCTCATAGAACATTAGCGAAAGTAATATACATTTTGATTTTGTTTGGTATATTACTTTTAAAACATTATTTTTGCAGTTACCTGCAAGCAAAGATTAAACTTTTCGATGGGTCAATCTTTGTTTTATCGGAATTGAAGTCAGAGCATTTTGCTTTGACTTCTTTTTTTTATGTTGGTTTCATATTTTTCTCCTATTGAAATACTTAAATCATTTAAGCTATTTTTACTATTACAATCTATACTAAATAAAAATTCAATATCAAATAAACTTATTAACATTTGCATATATTTTACTATTAAATCTAAATTGTTGCTTTGCTCTGTTCCATTAGAAATAATAGTTGTAAGGCAGCCAAATCTTCAAATTGTTTCATTTCGATAATGTCATTTTTAAATAATTTTATTGCCAAGAATTGTAACAATTACTTAGAAAATTGAATTTATTTTGATTAATAGTATTATATTTCAATATTATGTCAAGCTTTCTACACACTTTTATAAAATATAATTTGATTTGTTGAGTTTATATATTTTTCTTTCTAATTTGCAAAAAACATTCGTTTTTTTTTGTAACCTTTTAATGAATTGAAGTGTCTATTGCTATATGATCAATTTATTATTTTAAATTACTTTTCAGGGTGTAATATGTTTAATTCTATTGTACTTTTTAAGTCTAACATAATTGATGGCAAAAAAACATTTTTGACTTCATTGATTATTAGTTTTATTTTTTCAACTACAGTTATGCTTTCTCAACAGTATGGTGGGTTCACAGATCCACAAAGACCTAGTAGAAATTGTCAAATGCAGATTGATTCTACTAATATTGTAATAATACCTCATGGAATATATGCTGAAATCACTACTGAATTTTGGTATAGACCTGTTGAATTAAGCTCTAGCTTGGATACATTAGAATTTTATTCATATTTTACTTTGCCTGCAACAGACTTTGTAAATGATTCGTGGCTCTGGGTAGATGATACTCTTTCTCATGCTTTAATTTTAGATATTAATACAGCATCTTTGATTTATGAAAATATAGTTCATAGAGTAAGAAGGGATCCCTCAATATTTTATAGAAGAAACACTTCAGGACAATACGAATATAGAGTATTTCCAAATGTTGGTAGCAAAAGTAGGCATGCAAAAATATCATATTGGACTAGAATGAATTTTAATAATGGAAAAGCAATTGTACCATTCAATTCTACTCTACTAAATTATTCTAGAATTAAAACATTTCCTAGAAACTTTAAAATATACTTGAATAATAATTTTAGTGCAATTGATTTTGGATCTAATCCTCCTACAATTAATTCCTCTTCAGATGTGGATGGCAATTTTATTGAATTCAAATCAACAAATCAGAATGTAAATGAAAATTTTTCATATAAATATGATTTTACGACTCCATATTTTAGCAAGTCTATGAATTATGATGATCAAGAATATTATTTTACTATTTTTGATAGTAAACAACTATTTACAAATTATATCAATCAAAAAATTAATATCTTGATTGATTATGACCCAAATAGAACTGAAGTTTTGGCTAAAGAAGTGATTGACCAAGTAAAAGAATCTATTTTAGCAAATTTAAGCGAGAAAGATTCAATAAATTTAATGTTTGGTAATAAAAATATTGTTAATGTATTTAATAGATGGGTACCTTGCCATAAAGATACAATCAATAAACTACTTGATTCAACAATTTATCATAAAGCTGGAATTTATAGTAATCTTTCACAATTAATAATTGATGGTATTAACTTTAACAAAAAATATAGTGGCAAATCGTCAATTATATTAGTTACAAGTTCTGAATATGCTCCTACTCCTATTACAGCCAATCCCATAATTTTAGATTGTCTTGCTTTGATGGGAGATAGTATTATCAAAATAACTACATTAGATTTTTCTGAATTACATTATTCGACTTACAAGATTAATAATAACACATATTTGGGTAATCAATATTTTAATGAAAAAATTGCAGAATTAACAAAAGGTGAGTTCTTTACTACAAAAAATAATGGAAGTTCAATATTATCAATGTTTAGTAACTCACTTATAAATTTGAAAGGTACTGTTTCTGAAGTAGGATTATATGTCGAACCTAAAGACGGCATTTCATTTTCAAAAACTTCAGAGAATATAAATGATTTGGCTGCCAATAAAAAACTAGTTTATGAATTTGGCAAATTGGCTGGTGGTATGCCTATAGATATTAAGCTATCAGCTCTTTTAGATGGTAAAGCTGTTGTTAAAAAATATACTCTTGACCAAAATAACATAAGCATAAATAACGAATCTGTTAAAATGTGGAATTGGAAATATTTAAGAAATTTAGAAGATAAAATTAATAAATCAAAAAAAGAAAGCCAAGACCTAGTAGATCATAGTATTAGTAATAGGATACTAACTGTGCAAACTGCATTTCTATGCTTAGAACCTTGGATGTTACCGAAAGAGGCAAGCATTGCAGAAAAAGATGGCAAAGGTGGTGGTGGTACTTCAGATTTGCAAGAAGATTTCAGTGACTTGGGAGTAGAAGTAAGTTATGGTCCAAACCCTATTACAAACTTTGCCAATATTAAAATTAACTTATCAGACTCTTATACCAAAGTACAAAGTATTGGAATATTTAACATGTTGGGTACAGAAATAAAACAATTCAATTTTGATGAAAATTCCAACTCACTTAATCTTGAATGGAACATTTCAAATGATGGCAATGACAATGTATCTTCAGGAGTTTATTATTTAATAATAAAAACAAACCAAGGTAGTAAGATTCTTAAACTTGTAGTTGTTTGATATGTTTTTCATTTAAATTAAATTATGAAAAAAATAATCTATATCTTAGCATTTGTTTTATCATTTATTAATCTTCAATCCCAAGGTTACGAGCTTTGGGGTTGGGGATATAATGGTAATGGTGAGTTTGGCGATAGTACCAAAATTGATAAAAATGTACCTTCAAGATTAAATCAATCTAATAATTGGAAATCTATTGCTTTAGGTTGGTCTCATACTTTAGCAATAAAAAGCAATGGGACATTATGGGCTTGGGGACTTAATAATGATGGTCAATTAGGTAATGGTAATAATACAAATTTAATTATTCCTACTCAAATTGACTCTGCAACAGATTGGGTATCAATCACTTCTGGAGTTAATCATTCATTTGCTATTAAAAATGATAGTACTTTATGGGCTTGGGGATATAACTATTCAGGTCAATTAGGTGATGGCACAAACATTTCCAAAAACAAAGCTACTCAAATTGTTTCAGAAACAAATTGGGTTGCTGTTTCTTGTGGCAATAAACATACTTTAGCTATTCAAAGTGATGGCACTTTATGGGCTTGGGGTAATAATACTTATGGACAACTTGGTGATAGCTCTTTAATTGCGAAGAAAATTCCAACTCAAATTGGTACATCAACTGATTGGGTGAAAGTATTTGCAGGTTACAATCACTCTTTAGCTATTCAAAGAGACGGAACTCTTTGGGCTTGGGGTAATAATACAAACGGACAATTAGGCGATGGTACTACCAAAGATAAAAAGATCCCTACTCAAATTGGAAATGATAAAGATTGGAAAATAGTTTCAGCCGGTGAGTTTCATACTATTGCTATCAAACAGGTTGGAACTTTATGGGCTTGGGGCAATAATACAAACGGACAATTAGGTGATGGAACAAATTTAGATAAAAACATACCAACTAAAATTGGAAATGATTCAGATTGGGGATCTATATTTGCTTCTTATGAGCATACTTTAGCAATCAAAAAAGATGGAACATTATGGGCTTGGGGTAGGAACGATTTAGATCAACTGGGTGATGGTACAGGCATAGACAAAAACAAACCAACTAAAATCGGTAAAGATGCTGATTGGAAATTTATTTCTGCAAGTGCTGCTCGCTCTTTTGCTTTAAAAGGTACTTCCATTCCAACTTACTCACTATCAGGTTATATAAAAGATGAATCAAATATTCCTGTTCCTAATATTACAGTAGTTTTAGAAGGTGCACCAAGCAAAATTACTCAAACTAATGAATTGGGATTATATAAATTTTCAAATTTAGTAAATGGTGAATACAATATTACTCCAATATCAGCAAATTCATATACTTTTTCACCAAATTGTATTACTGTAGAAGTAATTGATGGAAATATTTCAAGTGGTTTAGATTTCATATTAAAAAATATTCCAATTGACACAAATGTATATGAACTCTGGGCCTGGGGATTTAATGGTAGTGGTCAACTAGGCGATGGAACTAACTCAAATAAAATTGTTCCTACTCAAATAGGAATTGAATATAATTGGAAATCGATTGGTGCTGGTAAATATTTTAGTCTTGCACTAAAAAATGACTTTACACTTTGGGGATGGGGTGATAATTATTATAGTCAATTTGGAGATGGATCAAAAACAAATAAAAACAGACCAATACAAGTAGGAACAGATAAAAATTGGAAATCGATTGTTGGTGGTTTGGAATTTACTATTGCTCTCAAAAGTAATGGAACACTTTGGGGTTGTGGTGCTAATTATGCAAATCAACTTGGAATAAATGATGGTAATTTTCTTTTAAACAATAAACTAACTCAAATTGGCAAGGATACTAAATGGAAAACTATGTCAGCGGGAGCTTATTTTGCAATAGCACTAAAAAGTGATGGTACACTTTGGACTTGGGGTTTTAATGGAGTTGGTCAACTTGGAGACGGAACAAAAGTTGATAAAAGTACGCCTACTCAAGTAACAATTTCTTCTAATTGGCAAACTATTGCTTCAGGATCTTCTCACAATTTAGCACTAAAAAGTGATGGCACTTTATGGACTTGGGGGTATAATAGTAATGGTCAGCTTGGCGATGGAACTACAAATATTAAAAATATACCAATGCAAATAGGTACTGAAACTAATTGGCAATATATTACAGCTGGCTCTGATTATAGTCTTGCACTAAAAAGTGATGGAACACTTTGGGCATGGGGATATAATGGTGCTGGTCAACTTGGCGACGGAACTGCAATTGATAAATACTTTCCAACTCAAATAACAAAAGATAATGACTGGAAATCTATTTGGACGGGTTATACTAGTACATATGCCATTAAAAATAATGGAACACTTTGGGCTTGGGGTAATAATGGACATGGACAATTAGGAGATGGAACTTTAGTTAATAAATATATACCTATCCAGATTGGTATTGGAAATAATTGGAAGCAAATATTCTCAGGTGATTTACACACATTAGCATTAAGAATAAGAAGTAAAATAAACATTGAATCTGATATTCCACTCATAACAAATATTAATTTTATTGAAACAAAAGATGAAATAATAATTCAAGATTTAAATGAAAATGATGAAATTCAAATCTATAATTCACTTGGGATTGCTATTGCGAGATATACAGTTCAAAATCAAAATGAGTTTCATTTGAGTAAATCAAATTTGAATGGTGTATATTTTGTTAAAGTAAGATCTAATAAAAGTAATCATTTCTTTAAATTTATTTCTATTAATTAATTGATTATTTCATTTAAACCCAAATTAATCATTAGAGAAAAATCTGTGTTTAATTAGTTTCATCAGTGATTCGGAATTTTGATTTAAATTCCCCTCTTTGTAGAGGGGTGGCTGGCTTCGAGTCAGACGGGGTGTTTGTCTTTTGTATTTTTTATCATTCATGCCCCATTATTTCCCAAAAAAATAATTCTATTAAGTAATTTTGGTTAAAATATAAAATATATCTCATTTTATTCGTTTATATCTTTCTATAAAAACTAAAATAATTTTTTATATTTTAAACTAGGAATAATATGTCAGTTCCACAAATGAAAGCACAAGGTAAATTCTCACAAGGCGAAAACTATTGCGTAAGAGATATTTCTTTGGCTGAAGAAGGAAGATTATTAATCGAATGGGCAGAATCTCGTATGCCTGTTATGATGAAATTGCGTGCAGAATACAGCAAAACAAAACCTTTCGCAGGTTTGAAAATTACTGGATGTCTTCACGTAACAAAAGAAACAGCCGTATTGGTTGAAACATTCAAAGCTGCTGGTGCTGAAGTTTATTGGTCAGGTTGTAATCCTCTTTCAACTAATGATCCAGTTTCAGCTGCTCTTGCTGCAAATGGTATTGGTATTTATGCTTGGTATGGCAATCACGAAGATTTTTACTGGTGTATCGATCGTACTCTTGATGCTAGACCTCACTTAACTCTTGATGATGGTTGTGACTTAATTAATACAGTTCACGAAAACTATATTGATTATGCTAAAAACTTTGTAATTGGTGGTACTGAAGAAACTACTACTGGTGTTCATAGATTGAGAGCTCGTCAAGCTGATGGAAAACTTTACTATCCAGTTTTCGCTGTGAATGATGCTGAAACTAAATGGGATTTTGATAATGTTTATGGTACTGGTCAGTCAACTCTTGATGGTATCATCAGAGCTACTTCAGTATTATTAGCTGGTAAAAATTTCGTAGTAGCCGGTCATGGACATTGCGGTAGTGGTGTTGCAAAACGTGCTTCTGGTATGGGTTCTAATATCATTATTACTGAAGTAAAAGCAACTGCTGCTATCAACGGTACTCTTGAAGGTTACGAAGTAATGACTATGGATGAAGCTGCAAAAGTTGGTGATATTTTCTGTACAGCTACTGGTGTAAAAGATATTATTAGAAAACGCCACTTTGAATCAATGAGAGATGGTGCTATCGTTTGTAATACTGGTCACTATGATGCTGAAATCAACATCCCTGAACTTGCTTCATTAGCTGTATCAAAACGTACTATCCGTCCTAATTGCGAAGAATATACAATGGCTGATGGTAGAAGAATTTATCTTCTTGCTGAAGGTCGTTTGATTAATCTTGCTGCTGCCGAAGGTCACCCTTCTGAAGTTATGGATATGAGTTTTGCTAATCAATTCCTTTCTCACTTAGCACTTGCTAATAAGCACACTGCTGGCGAGAAATTCCCTATTGAAGTAATGGAAATTCCAGTAGCTCAAGATGAATTTGTTGCTAAAACTAAGCTTGAAGCTATGAAAATGACTATTGATTCTATGACTGCTGAGCAATTAGCATACATTGAAGATTATAACTCAGGTACATAATTTTTTAGATATATTGATTTATTTAATAAGCCCATTTCTTTTTTGAAGTGGGTTTTTTTATTTATTAATCATTAATATTAAAAATTAAGTATATTCAAACCAGATTAATCATTAGAGAAAAATCTAAGTTTAATCAGTGACTTTGAAATTTTATACCAAAAGTACAACAAGATTAGGAATAACAAGAAATATTTCGTATATTTGTAATAGAATTATTTACAAATCAGAAAGAGTTTTCTATGCGAACATTAAAAGTATTGGATTTTTATTCAACAAACGAATTACGTAAA
>JAPLFM010000141.1 GCA_026390675.1 Candidatus Kapaibacterium sp.
CTATTTTTATTTTTTGTAAATTACCTATTGTTGAAAGTGAAAAATCTGAATAAGTCTCAAAAAAGGAGTATTTGATTAAAATGAATAAAAATAAATTTATGAATTTCATTCGTTATCATTTTGATAATTTAATGTCTAAGGGTACAATTGCTCCATTGATATTGCTAATAGTTAGCTCGTTTATTTTCCTATTTATTCTTTCAATTATCATAATGTTTTTTGATGGAATGCCCACAACTCATATTAATGGATTAGATAGTAGTAAAAATATCAATATTTTTGATAAATTCTATGTTACTTTTTTAAGGATGTTAGATCCAGGTGTTGTATCTGCTGATACTAGCGAAAGGAAATTCTCTCTTTTTATGATAATTGCTACATTGTTTGGTTTAGTAATGGTTTCTACTTTAATAGCAATTATAAATAATGGAGTAATTAGCAAAATTAATAACCTAAGAAAAGGAAAATCTCAAGTTATTGAAAGCAATCATACTGTTATTCTTGGGTGGTCTTTTCAAGTTTTTCCTGTTATATCAGAACTTATTATTGCAAACGAAAATCAAAAGAAAGGTTGTATCGTAATTTTAGCTGATAAAGATAAAGTTGAAATGGAAGATGAAATTAGGACTAAAGTTGGAAATACTAAAAATACAAAGATAGTTTGTAGAACAGGTAATCCTATTGATATTCATGATTTAAGTATTGTTAATCTAAATGAGTCACGTTCAATCATTATTATAGCTCCTGATACTGATGATCCAGATTCAAATGTAATAAAAACTATTCTTGCAATTACCAATAATCCTCATAGAAAACCAGAGCCTGAAAAATATCATATTGTTGCTGAAATCAGAGATCCCAAAAATATTGTAATTGCTGAAATTGCTGGTAAAGATGAAGTTCAGTTAGTTGTTTTTGATTATTTAATTTCTAGAATTACTGCTCAAACGTGCCGTCAACCAGGGTTAAGTGTTGTATTCACTGAACTATTAGATTTTAGTGGTGATGAAATATATTTTCAGGCAGAACCAAGGCTTGCAGGTAAGACCTTTGTTGAATCAATGTTTTCTTATGAAACTTCAACTATAATTGGTGTCAGAAAAAGAGATGGCAAATTATTATTAAAACCAAATTTTGATATGATATTGGAACATGATGATAAATTAATTGCTATTTCTGAAGATGATGATACAATTAAAATGTCTGGTTTGACTGATTTTAAAATTGATAACACAGCTATTCAAGAAATGCCAGTAAAAGAAGAAATGCTACCAGAATCTACTTTAGTAATAGGGTGGAATAGAAGGGCATCATTAATAATTAACGAGTTAGATAATTATGTTGCACCCGGTTCTAAAATAACATTAGTATCTGAAAATATTGAAGCAGAAAAGGAACTTTCAATCTCATGTGGTAATCTCAATAATCAAACTGTAACTTTTTGGTATGGTGATACTACAAATAGAAGAATTTTAGATGATTTAAATGCTACAACATATAACCATATTATAGTTCTAAGTAATACTGATATGACTGATGTTCAAGCAACAGATGCTCGTACATTACGAACTTTATTGCATTTACGTGATATTGCAGATACTAAAGGTCATAATTTTTCTATTGTTAGTGAAATGCTTGATGATAGAAATAGGGAATTAGCTGAAGTTACAAATACTGATGATTTTATAGTTTCAGTCAAACTAGATAGCTTAATGCTTTCTCAAATATCAGAAAATAAAGAACTTAAACTAATCTTTGAAGAAATATTTAGTGCAGGTGGAAGGTCAATTTATATTTGTCCTGCTGAGCAATATATAGAATTAAATAAAGCTGTTAATTTCTATACTGTTATGGAGGCTGCAAGAAAACAAGGTCAAATTGCTATTGGTGTTAAATTACAATCTATACTTCCGAAGTATGAAACTGACCAAATGTTAGCTCATGGAGTAATTGTAAATCCAATTAAATCTAGAAATATATTCTTTACAGATGGGGATAAAATTATCATCTTAGCTGATGACGAGAGTTTAAATATTTAAATTAGTTATTAATATTAACAACTTATATCTTAATAAATTGATTTTTTTCCCTTAAATTGTATTTTTAAAATTATTAAAATAAATATGCAATTTGGTAAATTTAATATTGATGTAATTGATACTGGTAATTTTGCTCTAGATGGTGGAGCAATGTTTGGAGTTGTTCCTAAACCAATGTGGAGCAAAGCATATAATCAAGGTGATGAATTAAATAGAATTCCTCTAGCTGCAAGACCTCTTTTAATTAGATTTGATAATAATGTTATTTTAGTTGATTCTGGTAATGGTACCAAAATGAATGAAAAATTCCAAAGTATATATGGAATTGACATTTTAAAATCAAATTTAGCTCATTGTTTAGAAAAATTTAATATTAAACCTGAAGAAGTCACACACTTTATTTATACTCACTTACATTTTGATCATGCAGGAGGATCCACTATAATAAGTAATGGTGAAGCCCAACCACTTTTTACAAACGCTAAACATTATGTTCAACAAGAACAATTTAATTGGGCTTTAAATCCTAAACTAAAAGACAGAGCTTCTTTTATCTTAAATGACTTTATGCCTATAAAAGATTCAGGACTTTTAGAATTTACTGATGGTGAAGGAGAAATACTGAAAGGAATTAGCGTAATACCTGTTGATGGACATACTAAAGCAATGCAAATGGTTAAACTTCAAGACGGAAATAATACCTTGCTTTATTGTGCAGATTTATCTCCTACATCAGCTCATATAAAACCACCTTTTGTATTAGGTTATGACAACTACCCTTTGACTACTATTGATGAAAAACTAAAATACTTCTATCAAGCTTCTGATGAAAATTGGCTTTTATGTTTTGAACATGATGCTTTTACTCAAGCTGCATATATAATTGAAAATAATAAATCTTTTGAAATTAAAGAAAAAGTAACTATCACTTAAAATGGCTAAAAGAAAATCAAAATCGAATTTTTCATTATGGAAAATTGTATTAATATTTGCTACTTCAATAGTCCTAATTATATTAGGCTATACAATTGCAATTATGACTCAGAGTAATAAAGTTGAATTAGATGAACCTTTAGAAGTTCCAATGAATACTAGTACAGAGGGAGTAGTTAAGTTATTAAATAAAGAAGGGATGTTAAATCCTATTGGATATAACTTATTTGTTTTAAGAGCTTTAGCATTTCTTGAAGGAAAGAAAATTTATGCAGGCTATTACGACTTTCATGACGGAATTACTAATTATCAAGTAATAAAAAAACTGATTAATGGTGATAAACTACCTTCTTTAAAAGTTACTCTAATTCCAAATGCAACTTATAAGCAATTTGCTGAAATCTTGGCTTCCAAAATCAATTTTAACAAAGAAAAGTTTTTAAAACTTTGTGAAAGCGACTCACTTCTTAAAGCTAGGAATATTGTTGCACCTAGTGTAGATGGATATTTAGCTCCAGATACTTATGAATTTTATTACAAACATCCAGCTGATAAATTGTTAGATAAACTTTTAAATCAACAAGACAAAGTTTTTTCTGAAAATTTTAATGATAGATTACAGTTATCAAAATATACCAAAACTCAAATTCTTACTATGGCATCTATTGTTCAAGGTGAAACCAACTTACCAGATGAAGGAAAAAAAGTTGCAGGGTTATATTACAATAGATTGAATATTAAAATGCCTCTTCAAGCAGACCCAACAGTTTTATATGCCTTAGGTAAAAAGAAAAGATTGCTATATAAAGATTTAGAAATTGAAAGTCCGTATAATACTTATAGAGTTACTGGTTTACCACCAGGGCCAATAGGGAATCCTAGTAAGTCAGCAATTGAGGCTGCTATTAATCCTGATAAGCACAGTTATCTTTTTATGGTGGCTAAAGGTGATGGCACTTATAGGCACAATTTCTCCAAAAGCCTAAATGAACACAATCACTTTGTTGCTGAATATAGAAAAAAAGTGAATAATTGATGAATAATTTAGCTTTAAAAATTGCTTTGCGTTATATTTTTTCTAAAAGAAAAGTAAACTTTATTTCAATAATTACATTTATTTCTATTGTTGGAATTACTGTTGGAATTGCTGCTATTATTTGTGTTACTTCACTTTTTAATGGTTTTCACGAACTCTCTGAAAAGCAAATTGTTGGAATTGATGCACATATGAAAATAACTTCTTTAAAAGGTGAATGGATTGAAAATTCAAATGAATTGATTAATAAAATAAAATCAAATTCAAATATTGAGCTTTTAACACCAATTACAGAAAGAAAAATAATCGCTATTGCAAATTCAAAAATACAAGTATTTGAGCTTTTTGCAATTCCATTCAAAGATTTAGATTACCTAAAACAAATCAAATCATCTGTTGTAGCTGGGCGATTTGATTTAGATAAATATAATGGCAAATATAGAATTGTTCTTGGAATTAATTCTGCAAGTAAGCTTTCTATTTTACCAAAAGATTCTATTACATTAGCTTCAGCCAATATGCTTGAACAAGCAATTACTGGAATGCAATTCAATAGTGGTAGCCAGGTTAAGTTAGCTGGTATTTATCAAACTAATCTTAAAGATTATGATTTTAACAAAATTTTTATTGAAAAATCAGCACAAGAAGAACTTTTTGGAGTAAATAATGATTTCTCATCTGGCATAGCTATACGTTTAAAAGATATAAAATTATTAAACCAAACTAAAATTGAAATTGAAACATTATTAGGTAGTAATTTCAAAGTAAATGATTATTATGACCAAAATAGAGCAATGTTTAATGTAATGAAATTTGAAAGATGGGTTGCTTTTTCAATACTTACAATCATAATTATCATTGCAGTATTTAATATTTTAGCATCACTTTCATTAACAGTATTTGAAAAAAAATCTGATATTAGCTTATTAAAAGCTGTAGGTGCAAATAACAGTTTAATTAAACAAATTTTTATCCTTGAAGGCTTTTTAATAGGTATTTTTAGTACTGTTGCTGGCTCTGTATTAGGCCTTTTACTTTGTTATGGTCAAATTTACTTCAAGTGGATTAGATTCAGCGGAGATTTGTTTATAATAGATCATTTGCCAATTTCAGTTCATTTTAGTGATGTTGTTCTAATTATATTTATTACAATTTTCCTTTCACTTGTAATTACATTATATCCTTCTAAAATAGCAACAGACTTAAATATAATAAAAGGATTAAGAGAAGAGTAAACTGCCGCTTTATTTAAATTAAAAAGTCCAATTAATCTGATTAATTGGACTTTACAAAATAATGAATTTTTATGATTTTAACTTTTTACTTCTACTTTTAAAGCTTTTTTAGCTTCACGTTTAGATTGTATGATTTCTCCAACCCATCCACCAAAGTAAGTTACTGTAAGTCCTAATAACAAACCAATAATTATATAAAATGGCGAAAATGAATACAAAGTTAAATGCACAATTGTCATATTGTAATTCAAAGTAATAAATCCAGCTATTGCAGATTCTACTATGGTAACACCCGGAGACATCCAACCAACAATTACTCCTACTCCAAATAAAACTATGAAATAAGGTATGTAATAAATATCCGGATCGAATGCAAAAAAACCATAAATCATATCTAAACCTTCTAAATTTACAAATAGCAAACTAGTTGTAATTCCTAATATTGAACCTGCAAATACCCAACTCCAATCTATTTTTGAGTTTTCTTGTATTTCATCAGAACCTACTATACCATTCTGTAGTTTCTCTCCAAGCCAAGCACCTGCAAAGGTTAGAATAGTGCTATTCAATAAAATCAAAAGCCAATCTGCATGGCTCAAACTTATAAAAGCTTTAATTCCTAATTCTGGAAATAGAAAATAAACACATATTGAAATTACAATTGCTCCTACTCCGGGTTCTAAAATTGTGATTCCCTTTGATAACATCCCTACTAAAATACCACAAATAATAAATCCAGATACCATTGCTATAATTGGTAATGTTGGAACTGCATAATTATTTCCTATTAAGAGTGCAAATCCAATTATTAAAACCATTCCAAATACTATTGTTTGAATAAAAGAAAGTATGCTAAATTTCATTTGAACCTTTTGAGTAATTTTAGAAAAATTAATTTATAAATAATATTTGATATATCCAAAGAAATTTGTAAAAGTTTATTAAAACAGCTTTATTTGCCTTCAATTAATTTCAATCTGCTAGCTATTATTATTGCTAAGATTGTAAATCCCATTGCAATGTAGCCAACATAATTAAAATTGTGCAGTTTGTGATCAGCAATAGATTCTATTACAATTGAACCTGCTATCCAAGAGCCAAGTCCAGCTCCTATTTGTTGAACCGCTGAATTCAAACTCATAAAACTACCTCTATTTTCTGGTTTAACTAAAGAAGTTATAAGTGTTGATGCAGGTATCATACGCCCAGTTATTGAAATAAAGAAAAACCCTGTTACAGTTAAAACAACATAAATTGGTGTAACTTGCAAATTAGTTGTTATAAATAATGGGATCAATGAAAATAAAGCAAATATGTAAAATACAAAACGCCTTCCTTTTTTATCAGCTAATTTACCAACAAGAGGAGAAGAAATCATAGTAACAGCACCACCAACCAAATACATTAACGGGACTTGATTAGGAGTAAAACCTACATTTCTTACTAAATATGGTGCTATAAAAGGAATAATTGTAAACTGACCTAATATCAAAAGTAACATAAATATCAAACCTAATAATAAATTACGATCTTTAAGTAAGTTGTATATTCCTCTAAAAGGGCTAACTAATTTCTTCGACAAATGACTTGTTATATTTGGAACTACTTTAACAATAGCAAACAATAGTAATGCAGATGTTATTCCTAAGAAAATAAATGGTGTATGCCAAGAAAATTTATTTGCAATGATCAAACCAAGTGGAACTCCAGCAATTGAAGCCAACGAAAAAGAAGCCATTACTACTCCCAATGCCGATGAACGTCTTTCTACTGGAATTAAATCTGCAATTATTGAAAAGATTAAGGCACCCATCGAACCACCAAAAGCTCCTGTAAATGCTCTTGCTGCTATCAGCATTTCGTAATTTGGAGCAAAAGCACAAAGGAAAGTTCCAATTGTAAAACCAATATAGACTGTCAAAAGAGATTTTTTTCTATCAAATCTATCAATAATTGATGCAGCTATAAAGCTAAAGATTGCTGCACTTACTGCATAAGCTGAAACTATAATACTAAATTGGTGAGGTGCTATTTTAAAAAGTTTCATCAATGAATCGCCCAAGGGCATTATTATCATAAAATCAACAATATTAGTAAACTGAAGAGCTGCGAGGGTTAAAAGTATAAGTCTTTCGTTTTTGTTTTCCAAGTTAATTTAAACCTTTTCTAAATAGTTAATGAAACAACTATCTTTCACGATTAAGTAAAGAAATTGTTTGAATTTATTATGAAAGATGATTTTATCTTTGTAAGTTTGATTGATTTTCAAAAATAGAAAAAATCTCTTTATTCAGCTATTCTTCATGTATTTCTTGTCACACTGAATTCATTTCAGACTAAATTTTCTGTCATTCCGTACTTGTTACGGAATCCAGTATTCGCATTTTCTTCTACCCCCTTATTTAAAGGGGGCTAGGGGGTTTTGATTTGTATTTATCTTCCTGTAATTCCTGCGACTACGAAGTGGAGCTAAGCTAAAGCAGATATTATGTTTAACCCAAATAATTCATTAGCATAATTTTCTAATGCATTGCATTAGGAAATTATGTTGTTAACTATATGAAATATATTGATTAAGTAATATAAAAAATGATTATTTTTCGAATACTTCTTTGTAACAATTAATTATCA
>JAPLFM010000212.1:0-8413 GCA_026390675.1 Candidatus Kapaibacterium sp.
GCAAATGAATGATATAACTTTTGATGAAACAATTATCAAATCAATGGCTCAAGTGGTTGCTTCTAACAATTTGAAAGCTGCAGCTGAAAATGAAGGTCAAGCGCTTTTAATTACTAAAACTAAACAAGCCGAAGCTGAAGGTAATGCAATAAGAATTGAAGCTGAAGCTGAAAGACAAGCAGCACAACTAAGAGGGCAAGGAGTTGCATTATTCAGAGAAGAAGTTGCTAAAGGTATGAGTATTGCTGCAAGAGAAATGCAAGCAGCAAATTTAGATACATCAGTAATTCTTTTTGCAATGTGGACAGAAGCAATAAAGAATTTTGCAGAGCATGGCAAAGGTAATGTTATATTTCTTGATGGTTCAATTGACAGTATGGATAGATCTATGAAAGAATTTATGGCTATGCAAAATCTAAGTATGACCCAAGTTAAAAAGTAAATATATAAAATTCAAAGTATTTAAATAAAGAACTACTTCCAAACAAAGTAGTTCTTTTTTTATTTATCAAAACTTATCAAATCAAAAAAACAATATTTTTAGTTAATTTGAAATAAAATATTTAACAAATTCTGAAAAGGTAGATAAAATGGGATTATTTTCAGCTTTACTTGGCAATGCAGGTACTGTAAGTCAAGAAGAATTAAGAAAAGAATATGGGATTCTATTAATTGAAAATGAGGAAATTGAATTAGGTTTCAAATTAATAAGAGATACTTTTATTTTTACAACAAAAAGATTAATACTAATTGACAAACAAGGTATTACTGGTTCAAAAACAGAATACAAATCTATTACTTATAAGAGTATTTCTAGATTTAGTATTGAAACATCAGGAACATTTGATTTAGATGCTGAATTAAAAATTTGGGTTTCAAGTGAACTTCAACCAAGTATTATAAAGCAATTTAACAAGTCAGTAAATGTATATGATGTTCAAAAAGTACTTGCAACTTTTGTTTTAAAAGGTTAATTTTTAAGTATCTAAAATTTTAATTAATTTGTAAATACCAGCACTTATCATTTCAAATTTGAATTGTTTTTTGATTTTTGGGTAAGACCAAATAATAATATTCTTTTTGTCTTCGCTAACTTCAGAGATTTTATTAGGTTCGCCATACAGTATATATATTTTACCTCTATCTGTTTTGGAACCATCTTTTTCTGATAAAGATTGAAAATTAAAAAACGAGTAATCTACCCTATTGAAGTATTGATTAAATGCTTCGTTATATGGAGTTTCAGGTGTTGGGTCTTTTGATACCCAATATTTATAAAATTTGTTGTAAATTTCATTTTTAGAGCCATCGTTCATAATTTGGTATTCTTCATCTGTAAGGATGTAATACATTGATTCAATAGCATAATCTATTTTTTTAAGAGTAAGTGGTTTGTCATCCCAAGTAACATTAAAACTAAACTTTGCAGTATCCTTATTTCCCTCAATAAAAACTTTCATTTCATATTTCCCGGGAACTAACTTTTCAGGTGGTAATTCAAAATCCAATACTCCTAGATTTTCACTTGTATTGGCAATATTTAAAATTAAATTAGATTTTGAGTCCAGCTTATTATCAATAATTGAATTTGGTCTTAGTTTGACGCTTGAAGAAAAGAGAATCTCATTCTTCCAATTATTTTCATCTTCTTCTGACTTTTCTTTTTTACATATATAAATATAAGTTGCAAGCTTATTAGTATATGAAACTGGCATTAATACCCTTGCACCATTTGAAGTGAAAGGAACTGATTTTGCATTTACAAAAGGCTTGATTTCATCAATAAAATTTAGATTAGAGTAATTGCAAAAAATCGGTTCTGTTATCTCATTGTTTGTAAAATTGTAAATAGCATTAAAGTCATATTTTTGATTACTATTTCTTCTAGCATTCAGATTATTTGCAATTGCATTAAATTTATATTTACCCTTTTTTAAAATTACTGTTTTATATCCGGTTATATAATCCTTTTTTGATATAGTTTTCTCATAAGATTCAATAAAAATTGTATCATTTGACTCAACTCTTTTTCTTATAATTCCATCAGAATCCTTGAAAATAAAATCAATTGATGGAACTGCAAAATATTTTGATAGTGGGTTGTTCTTTTGATACTTCTGTGTAGAAAGACCATCATTAATTACCTTAAAATAAATAATTGCTTTACAAGAATCAACATTAAAATAAGGCATTTGATATACCTCTACATACATTTGTTCTCCATAAGAATAATATGCAGACTTATCCAACTGTCCCAATAAATTAATTGAAAATAGTAAGAAACTTAAAAAAAATAATTTGAATTTAAGATTGTTCATTTATAAAATCCTTTAATATTATTGCTGCAGCAATTAAATCTTTCGCACCTTTTTGACTGCGTTTTTTCTTTTTTGTACCAGAAGCTATTTGAATTTGAGTTGCTGATATAGTTGAATAGGATTCATCTTGAAAGAAATATTCCAAATTTGAGATATCTTTTACTTTTTCAGCAAATTCTCTAATCTTTATCATTAATTCAGTTTCATAATTATCAAGTCTTATTGGCAATCCAACAACTAAATATCCAACATTATCATGCAATAAAGTACTTGCAATATCTCTATATAAATTAATTGAATCAGTGTCAAATACTTTCTTTGGTGCTACAGTGATATGCAATTCATCAGAAGTAGCATAACCAATCCGCTTAAGTCCAAAATCAAAAGAAGCAATTCTTTTACCTTTATATTTACTCAAATCAATTTTATCATTCATTGCTTAACTTATCTCTGTAATTAGCATTTGGCAATTTAAAAATCACTTCAGTTCCTTTACCTATTTCAGAATTGATTATTATTTCTCCGCCATGTTGGACAGCAACATTTTGCATAATCATTGTTCCAATTCCTGTTCCACCTGTTCCACTTGTAAAAAAAGGTGTAGTCATTTTTTCTTTTACTACTAATGACATACCTGGCCCATTATCTTTAACTGAAAAATAAATATATCTTGTATCATACCAAGCATTTATTGATATTATACCATTGCTTTCTTTAATAATCTTTATAGAATTTTCAAGAGCATTTCTTAAAGCACGAGAAAGTTTTGCTTTATCACATACCAAAGGAAAGTTAGACGAATTAAATTCAAATTCAATATTTTTATAAAGATCAAAATCAAAGTCTGATTTTATTTCTTCCATAATATCAAGAGAGAAAATCGGAGTTTTATTTAAACTTTCACTTCTTCCAACAGTAATAATATCTCTAATTCTTTGAATTAAGAGATTAGATTGGTGTAATATCTTTCTTCGTCTAATATAATCGGGTGAGGAATCATCAAATTCCATTTGTTCAGCATTAAGCCTAATTGTCGATAGGTTAGTTTGCATATCGTGAGCAAGCTGAGCCCAATTTGACAATCGTTTTCTTTCAAGCTCTTCAGTTATATCTAAGCCTGTAATAAGTAAACCTGACAAATTACCGGTAATTCCTCTCAGAACTACAATTGAGCAAAAATATTCTTTTAAATTATTGTCTTTTATTATACTAATTTTTTGATTGAAATTTTCTCTAAAGTCAATCCCCTTTTCAAATATTTGTAAAAGTGGTTTGACTTCTTCGTTTGAACAGTAAAAAGCAAAATACTTATTAAGCGGTACGCTTGGAGTGATATTCAGAATATTCATTGCCAAATCATTTAATTTGATCAAGTGACCAGATTTGTCGAAATAAAGTACGAATCCAGTATTTGGAAGTTGAATAATTGTATTTAATAATCTTCTTTGACGTAGATACAATTGAATGAAAATTAAAATAACTAAAAAAAATACAAATGGGATTGTGTAATACCCTTGATTATCCATGAACTTATATAACCACCAAAGATTATTTTTTTCTTTACTAAAAATAATTGTTCCAACTTTTGATGATAATATCAATTTGTCAAAATAATTATTCACATAAACATCTGATGAAATTTTGTCTCCTAAAGGAGGATATATCTTATAACTTGTGATATTAAAATCTTTTTCTAAAATAATTAATCCATTTTTAAAAACAGCTATAGTTTCATCTTTTGAGGATTGCAAACAAATAGGTTCAATCAATGCTTCAGGCAATTTGAATCTTTTTTGTTTTGAAAAATTTGAAAAATTTATAATATTTGTTTGAATTATTTGATAATAATCATTTTCTCTAGTTAAATAAGTAAAATTGGAATCTAAATTTGTTAAATAAAACAAATCTTCATTCTTATCTTTTGGAGCTAACCAATTTATTTTAGTATCAATCCAAATATTTTGCTCATTGTTGGAATGTAAATCAATTGTTTTTATGAATATATTTTGAGAAAATTCATTTATTGAAACCAAAAAAGAATTGCCAATGCTTAAAAGTTTGCATTTACTTTCATTACATTCAACTTTAGATATTAGTTTATTTTCGAGATTATTTTGATATTTATATATACCTGAGAAAGTGCCTAAATCTTTTTGAAAATACAAATTATCTATGCCATTTTCAGAAATAACTGTAAAAGAGTTAACATTCTCGATTTTGGAAATTATTTTTTTAGTAACCTTGTCAATTAAATAAAGTTTGGAATTTATTAAAACTAAAAGCAACTTTACATTTATTGATTGAACTTTATAAGTTTCAATATTAGAAATACTATTAACAGATTCCTCATCAAAAACAAAGAAATTAATTAAATTTACATTTTTAGTATTATTGGTATTTAGATTAGTTTTAATTATAAATTTACTGTTTTCTCTAATTAGAAAAAACAAATCCGATAAGTTTTCATTTTTGCAAATTGACCAATCAAATATCTCAACATTTTCAAGATAAGTAGTTACTACGTTTTTTTTGGTTTGCCCTTCCCAAAAACTGAAAGTAGTAAATTCAGTTGACCAATTTCTTTTGAATAGATAATTTAAATTCGCTTTTATATACTTTGCACCCTGATATTCTTCTTTAAACTTTAAAGAAATAGGATATTTATCTTTGGCTGAAAATGCAAAAGAAAAAGTAAAAATGAATATTACTAAAATTTTATATATTAACTTCAGTTTCAAAATATTACTTAAATTGTACCTCTGAAACTGCATAAACTGCTACACCTTCTCCCCTACCCACATAGCCCATCTTTTCATTAGTTGTTGCTTTTATATTAACTCTATTTTTAGGAATACCACAAACACGAGAAATATTTTCGCACATTTCATTTTTATATTTCATAATTTTAGGAGCTTCTAAAACTACAGCAATATCAATATTTATTATTTGATAATTTCCTTCATCAAATTTATTAACTACTTGCTTTAGCATTTCCAAACTACTATAATCTTTATAACGATTATCAGTATCTGGGAAATGTTCACCTATATCACCCATTCCAACTGCACCAAGTAAAGCATCCATAACAGCGTGAAGCAATACATCACCATCGCTATGAGCAATAGTGCCAAAAGTCGAATCAATTTTTACACCACCCAAAATCAAACTTTCACCAATTCCAAGCTGATGAACATCAAACCCAATACCTACCATTTTAATTACCTAAATACTAATGTGTGAAACTTAATTTTTATTAATTCAAAAAAGAAACTTAATTTAAATAAAATTATAGAACCAAACAAAGCAAATGCAAATATCTAAAGAAAAAAAGTTAACAGTTTCTCAATTAACTGGATTGATTAAGAATCAATTAGAAGTAAATTTTGATAGCGTAAAAGTTGAAGGTGAAATTTCAAACTTTAAACCTCACTATTCAGGACATAGATATTTCAATTTAAAAGATGAAAATTCTATTATTGCTTGTGTAATGTGGAAAAGTAAATTAGTTAAGTTCAATCTCGAAGATGGATTAAAAGTTACTGTAAATGGTGGTGTAACTGTTTATCCTCCAAGAGGAGGATATCAGCTTGATGTATCAAGTATTAGCACAATTGGATTGGGTGATTTGTATCTCACTTTTGAGCAAATGAAAGCCAAACTTGAAGCAAAAGGTTACTTTGCTGAAGAAAGAAAAAGGGAAATTCCACTGCTTCCAAAGTCGATTGGTATTGCTACATCTGAAACAGGAGCAGTTATTCAAGATATGCTTGAAACCATAAGAAATAGATTTCCTGCTTTAAAAGTTTATTTTAGAGCAACGCAAGTACAAGGCGAAGGCTCATCAAATGACATAGTTAATGCTATAAAAGACTTACAAAGCACTGATGCTGAAGTTTTGATAATTGGTAGAGGTGGTGGCTCAATTGAAGATCTATGGGCATTTAATACAGAAATAGTTGCAGATGCTATTTTTAATTCAAATATTCCAATTATTTCTGCTGTTGGCCATCAAACTGATTTTACAATTGCAGACTTTGTTGCTGATAAAAGAGCTCCTACCCCAACTGCTGCTGCACAACTTGTAACAAATATTACTAGCGAACATTTGGACTCTCAATTAGTTGAAATATCAAATAATATGCAAATGAATCTTAACAAAATTATTAAAAATAAAATTCAAAACTTAAATCAATTAGCTGATAGAATAAGAGAAAAGAAAATAATAGAAGCAATTAATTATAAAAATTTTGATATTGATGACTTAGAAACTAAGCTTACTAAAGTAATTGAAACTAAATTTAATTATACAAAAACTAAAATTGATAGCCTTGGGAGAGTACTAATTTCTTTAAATCCATTTTCACCTCTGGATAAAGGTTTTGCTCTTTTAAGTTATGGTGGTAAGTATTTAAATAATTCAGATAGTATAAATGATTTTTCAGAAATAGAAATAATTAGAAAATTAGAAACTGCCAAAGTAAAAGTTTTAAATGTAAAGGAAAATAAAAATGAAAAATAAAACTATTCAACTCGAAGAAGAAATAAAAAAATTAGAAGAAATAGTAAATTTACTTGAAGAAGGTGAATCGAATATTGATGATATGCTAATAAAATATGAAGAAGGAATTAAAATTATAAAAGAATGTAGAGAATTCTTATCAGATGCTGAGTTAAAAGTTATTAATATTGGAAAAGGCATTCTGAATTAAGATTATAATTTCACATTTAGTAACTTTTTAATTTGCTTTATATCATTCGCTAATTCTGGCAAATTACGAGATATTGCTTCAATACGGAATGCTTCTCTTTGAGGTTTGGCAGGAGTACCAAAATAAACACCTTTTTCTTTTATTGATTTGGATACACCTGATTGACCAATGATTGATATATCATCACCTAATTCTAAATGTCCAGCTAATGCAGTTTGGCCACCAATTCTTACTCTTTTACCAACTTTGCAAGAACCTGCTATACCAGCTTGACCTGCAATTGCAGTATTTTCTCCAATTACACAATTATGTCCAATTTGAACTAAATTGTCAATAATTACACCATTTTCTATTAAAGTGCTTCCTACTAAAGATCTATCAATAGTAGTATTTGCACCTATTTCTACATTATTTTTAATAACAACATTGCCAATGTGAGGAATTTTAGTAAATGAGCCATTACTTTTATCTTCTACAAATCCAAACCCATCTGATCCAATCACAGCTCCAGACTGAATTATACAATTATCACCAATAATTGTATTACTATAAATACTAACATTTGGATAGATAATATTACTATTTCCAATATTAACATTATCTGCAATTGAACAGTTTGAATGAATTTGAGTATAATCTGAAATAATACAATTATTTCCTATTACAACATTATGGCCAATATAAGCTAGATTTGAAATTTTACAATTTTCACCAATAACTGATGTTTTAGAAATACCAGTTTTGTTTGTAGAATTATTCTGATTAATCAAATTAATTATTGAAATAAAAGCTAGATAAGCATTAGGAACAACAATATAATTTCTATTATCTATTATAATATGATTTTCATTAACAATAATACATGAAGCATTACAATCATCAAATTGCTTTTTGAACCTTTCATCAGAGTAGAATGTTAAATCACCTTCAATTGAATTTTCAATTCTATTTAACTTATTTATAAAAAGGTCAGCTGAAATATTTAGCTGACCTTTAATTAAATTTGCAATTTCTGAAATTTTTAATGGCAACATACTAATCCTTTTTAATAGGCTCTATCACTTGCTCACTTGGTTTTTTATCCTTAGGTTGTTCCACCCTTGTTGATTTTCTAGGAGCAGTTTTAGATTCTTTGTCTTTGTTTCTTGGGTCTTTGTCAATTTTATCTTTCAAATCTTTTTCAAGTTGTTCCACATCTACACCTAATTTTTTCAAAACTTTGATTGTTAAATCATATTTAAAATTTACATAAGGCATTGGTTGCGAACTCTGATCTAATATAATATCAAATCCTTCTTCAGAGGCAGTTTCTTGAACAGTAGCATAAATTTTAGCTTCAACTGGTTGCATGATAGATTGAACAGTTTTATCATAATCACCACCCGG
>JAPLFM010000212.1:8481-8882 GCA_026390675.1 Candidatus Kapaibacterium sp.
CAATTCTTTCTTGATCTGTCCAAATCAGTCTATTTTTTTTAATTTCAAATTCAATTGCATCAATTTTTTTCTGGGTAGCATCATTATCTCTTTTCCATCCATCAACAATTGATTGAATTCTTTGCTCTGCTTGTTGAGCTTCTGGAAATTTTGTTCTAATGGTTTCAGATGAAATAAAAGCTACTTTTTGTGTAAAAGAGCTTTCAAACATAGCAAATACAAAAATCACGCAAATGAATATTTTTTTCATATTAATATCGAAATTGTTTAAAAATGCGTAAAAATTGTACAAGATTCACTTATTAGTTAGATTTAAAAATTATTTTTTCTTTTTTTCAGGTGTTTTGCTATCTGGAGCAGAAGAACCACCACGTTTAATTTTGTCAATAACTAAAAAAGTA
>JAPLFM010000294.1:0-4526 GCA_026390675.1 Candidatus Kapaibacterium sp.
TTGAAGGTATTAATTCTAAAATACAATTAGCAAAGAAAAGAGCGAGAGGATATAGAAATATTGAAAACTTTATTAATATGATTTACTTCATTTCTGGAAAACTTAAATTTGATTACCCACTCTATTTAGCGTAGAGCCTATTTTATTTTCTATTTTAAGAAAGTAAACTCCACTGACTAACAAAGAAATATCTATATTATCCTTTATCTGAAATTCTAATAAATTAATTCCTAAAATATTAATAATTTGAACTTTTTCGTTTCCTTTAAACTCTAATGTTTTAATATATAATCTATCTTTAACAGGATTTTGTATAATAGTCAATTTGTTAGAATTATTATCAGTTTCTATATCCAAAGTAGGTTCAACTCCTATCCCTTTTAAAAAAATACTTGTATTTTTTTGATTTTGTTGGTAATTAAAAACTATTTGAACTTCATGTTTGCCTATGGATCTCGGCTTAAAATAAATCTTTTTAGTTAATTTACTATTTTTAGGAATATTGATTATTGAATATAAAGAACCTATTTCATCTATTGTTTTTGTTGTATCTTCAAGCAAAAATTGATAAAAATCATCAAAAGAATTTTGATAGACTTTAATATTATTTACAACAATATCAGAATCACTTTCATTTATTAATGTAAATATATGATTGTTATTTGAATCTAATCCCAATTTAGCATCATTCGGATTCTTTGAAGAAAATATTGGTACCACACCCCAATCAAAAATATTAGTACTTAATTTTATTCTATATATATCTTTAAAGCCTTCACCTTCCAAAATCATTAAACTATCTGATTTTCTTGCATCTGAAGTAAAAATTATTGTATCAATATATTTTATGCTACTTGTTGGTTTAAAATAAATATTAAATTCAATATATTTTCTAGCTTGTATGTTTAAAGGGTTATTCCTTGAAATATTAGGATATAATTTGTTAAAATCAGATGTCAAAACTGATTGTTTAAATTGAGACATTCCAAAAATATTTAAATCATTTCCAATAGATATATTATAGATTCTAATTTTTGCAGGAATTGGTTCTAGATTATCAATATCAACTTTTCCAAAATTATAATCATTTACTTCAATTTCTGGCTCTTTAGGATATATAAATGTATTGTGTAATTTATGGTTATTAAATACATTAAAATTATCGTTTTTAATAATTTCAAAAACTATGTTATTTTTTAAATTCAAGCTATCATTAAAATTATATTGATTTAATGAAAATAAATAGTTTTCATTAAATAATATTAAAATCATTATAAGTTTGATCTTTAAATATTTCATATTTACCTCATTCCTATTCTATCTTCTTCCAATCTTTGAATATCTTAAATTGAACTTTGCTTATATATACTTCGTATTTTTTCCAATTGTTATCAAAAAAATCATTCACTTTGTTTTTTACTTCATCTAATCTTTTTTGAGCTTGGGTGTAAGCTAATAATGTGTTTGAATTTGGTTTGCTAATTGGATTACCTGCGTATTGTCTTGCATCGTTCAATCTTTCTGCTAAAATAGTTGATGGATTGCCAGCTATACCACTTCTACCAGTTTCACCATTAATCATTTTTTCAATAACTTTTAATGAATCTTGCATTTCTTTAGTTTTCTTTTCTATATCTTTTTTTACAGAATCTTGCTCTTTATCAAATTGCTTTGTAATTAAATCCATTATATCTTTTGATTCTTTAATTCTATCAGTTATTTCAGCAGCTTTTTCAAAAAGTACTTCTACTTTTCTCGAATGTTCATCTTGACTCTTCAAAGTTTCAATATCAAAATTTGTTCTAGGATCTTGCTTTACATTTACAAAGTTAGAATCTTTGAAATTACCATAAGAAACTACAATTTTGTACTTACCGGGCAATACTCCTTCTCCACCAATTTCTTCATCATTAGCTTCAATTTTTTTGCTATAAAGCCCACGAACACCTTTTCTTTCAAATCCCCATCTTACTCTATTTAATGCACTATCTATTTTCATTCTGTAATTTCTAACTTGAATATTATTTTCATCATAAACAATCACCCTAACTGAATCAACCACTTTTTTGATAGTTTTGTTTGTATCGCTTTTATTTGGATTTTCTAGCTCTTGTTGGATTTTATTAATGAACATATTTATCATTACTCCATTGCCTTTGTTTTGTCCATTATATTGGCTAAAACCAGGGAAATGATATCCTAATGGCATCTTGTAATTTGGCATATATTCATCTTTTATTGGAAGTAAAGTCAAAACAGCTTCTAGTGATTTAGCTTTAGTTCTCGCAAGTTCTCTCAATGGCTCCAAATTATCCATAATCCAAATAGATCTTCCAAAAGTACCAAGCACCAAATCACCTTCTCTACGTTGTAAAGCCATATCATAAGTTGAAACACTTGGGTATCCTTCTGTCCATTTTGTCCAATTTTCACCTGCATCAATCGAAACAAACAATCCATTTTCAGTTCCTAAGAAATAAAGATTCGCCTCTTTGTCATCTTGAATGAATGACAAACAAAAAGTTTTTACTCCAAGATTCGAAGCAATGTTCTTCCAAGTTTTACCAAAGTCCGTTGTACGATATAAATATGGAGTAATATCACCTCTTCTGTAATCATTCATTACTACAAAAGCCTCACCTTCTTTAAAAAAAGACGGTTTGATATTTGGTACCCAAGCACCTTTTTTAGGAGAATTGGAAGTACGATATATCGCATCAGAAGTGTTTGTCCAGTTTGCCCCACCATTAGTAGTTAGTTGCACATTTCCATCATCTGTTCCAACCCAAATCATATCTTTCTGCAATGAACTTTGAGATATTGTTATAATTGTAGTATGGTTTTCGGCTGAGGTAACGTCATAAGTAAGTCCACCACTTTCTAATTGCTTTTGTTTATTTGTATCATTAGTAGTTAGGTCTGGAGAAATTATATTCCAGTCCTCACCTTTGTTGGTACTTTTAAATAAAAATTGACTCCCAAAGTAAAGTGTACTTTTATCAAAAGAATCTGCTGATATTCCAGTGTTCCAATTGCATCTTAATTCAATTCCATCAGGATGAACTGGTTTGATATAATTCATACCACCAGTTACTTTATCATATCTATTAAAATTTCCACCTTGCCAAAGTGCATATCCATATCTATTATCACTTGCATCAGGTACAACATCAAATCCATCACCAAACAATACTTCTTGCCAATCATAATTTCTAATTCCACTATGAGTCCAAACTTGGCTAGGACCTGCCCAAGAGCCATTATCTTGCAAGCCACCATACACATTGTAAGGTACTGCATCATCAGTTTTTACGTGATAGAATTGTCCAACAGGCAGATTTTCAGCAAATCTCCAAGTTTCACCTTTATCTAGTGAAATTGAAAGTCCTCCATCATTTCCTTCTATAAAGTAATTTGGATTTGTACCAGACATCCAAAATGCGTGGTGATCGGGGTGAACAGCCCAAGGAACAAAAGTATTAAAGTTTTTACCACCATCTATACTTTTTGTAATCATTGTATGTACGTGATAAACAGTATTTTCATTCTCAGGATCTACATAAATTTCATTATAATAAAACGGTCTATCGCTAACTCCAGAATTTGTCATAACAGTAAATTTCAATCCTCCATCAGTCGAGCGGTAAAGAATATTTTTATCAGATTCAATTACTGCATAAACATATTTTGGATTACTCTTGCTTATTGCCACACCAATTCTACCAACTTTACCTTCAGGCAAACCTTCTTCTTTTCCAAGTTTTTTCCAATTTTTGCCACCATCATAAGTCATATAAAGTCCACTACCCATTCCACCAGATGTGAAAAACCATGGTTCTCTTCTGAACTCCCACATACCAGCAAAAAGTTTATTTGGGTTGCTCGGATCCATCACCATATCACAAACACCTACCTTTTCGTTCACAAAAAGAATTTTATTCCAAGTTTCACCACCATCAGTAGTTTTGAAAACACCTCTTTCTTTTGAATCAGCCCAAGCAGATCCAATAACTCCAGCATAGATGGTGTTTGGATTCTGTTTGTCAATTATTATTCTGTAAATATTAGAACTGTTTTCCAAGCCCATATTTTTCCAAGTATTACCACCATCAAGAGTTCGGTAAATACCATTGCCACTGTTATGTGAATTTCTTGGATTACCTTCTCCAGTTCCCACCCAAACTACATCAGGATTGGACTGCTGAATTGCAATAGAACCAATTGATTGGCAGCTTTCTTTGTCAAAAATTGGTGTCCAAGTAACTCCACCACTTTCAGATTTCCATAATCCACCAGAGGCTGTACCAGCATAGATTGTATTTTGGCGAGATTCCACTACATCAATTGCAGTTACTCTACCACTCATACCAGCAGGACCAATGTTACGTGGCTTCATAGCTTTAAGTTTGGAAACATCTATTTTTTGGCTTTGGAGCAATTCAGAAGATGAAATGCAAAGGAAAAGAATTAATATAAGTGCTTTTTTCATTATGTATTTACAATTATTTTTTAAAAAGTATTTTACA
>JAPLFM010000294.1:4572-15854 GCA_026390675.1 Candidatus Kapaibacterium sp.
ACAAAATACGAACTTATTTTGAATTTTGTTTCATACAATTTAAAACCAAGCAAAATTTTATGAAATCTTTCACATTAAGTTCTTGCCTTTTGATTTGTCATTCCTGCGAATGCAGGAATCCAGTATTTGGCATTAGGTCTTTGTCCTTCCACACAATTGTGTGTGGCGAAGGTGTCTTGCTTGCAAGACGGAAGTGGTGTCATATTAAGTATTGGTATTCGTAGAGACAGGATTCAATCCTGTCTCAAAATAAAAACTATATACTCTAAAAGTTTATAACTAATTTACAAAAAACAAAACAAACAATTTTTAAAAACAAAAAAATCAAATTTAATATAATATTTATGATTTTTTACATAGTTTTTTGATTCCATTTTATCCTGCAATATTAAAAAATATTTATACTCCAATAAAGATATATTTATACACAATTATTGGATAATGAATGAAAAAACTGACAACTGCATCTGGCATACCTTATTTTGAAAATGAAAATAGTATGACAATTGGCGAGCGTGGACCAATTTTATTACAAGATGTTTATCTTCACGAAAAATTAGCTCACTTCAATAGAGAAAGAATTCCTGAAAGAATAGTTCATGCAAAAGGTACAGGCGCTTATGGTACTTTCAAAGTTACAAATGACAATGAATGTAAAATATTTATTCGATTTTCAGTAGTTACTGGAGAGAAAGGTGGCTCTGATACAGTAAGAGATCCAAGGGGATTTGCAATCAAATTCTATACTGAGGATGGGAATTGGGATTTGGTTGGAAATAATACTCCAGTATTTTTTATAAAAGATCCTAAGAAATTTCCTGAATTTGTTCACTCTCAAAAAAAAGATCCAAGAACTAATCTAACTAATCCTACTTCGATTTGGGATTTCTTTAGTTTAAATCCAGAAAGTCTTCATCAAGTAATATTTTTATTTGGTGATAGGGGCACACCAAAAGGTTATAGAACAATGGAAGGATTTGCCAGTCATACTTTTTCTATGTTCAATGCAAAAAATGAAAAAGTTTGGGTAAAATATCACTTTGCACCTGAATTGGAAATAACAAATTTTACAAGCAAAGAATCTGCAATGACAAATAGTAAAGACTTAGATTATGCCCAAAGGGATTTGGTTGAAGCAATTGATAGAGGTGAATTCCCAAAATGGAAATTAAATATACAAGTGATGAGTTTAGAACAAGCTAAAACTTTCAAATGGAACCCTTTTGATGTTACTAAAGTTTGGTCACATAAGGAATTCCCACTGATTGAAGCTGGTGTAATGGAGTTGAATAAAATCCCAGAGAATTATTTTGCTGAGGTTGAACAAGTTGCTTTCGCTCCAGCCCATATTGTAGATGGTCTTGGTTATTCACCTGATAAATTATTACAAGGAAGATTATTAGCTTATCCAGATGCTCAAAGATATAGATTAGGGGTAAATTATGAACAAATTCCAGTAAATAGACCAGTTTGCCCAATGAACAACCACCAAAGAGATGGTAGAATGAATATTGAGGGAAATAGTGGAAGTAGCACCAATTACCAACCAAACAGTTTTGACAATATTGAAGCTGATGTAAATTATAAAATACAACCAATGAAATTAGACTCCGAAATTGCAGATTACTATGATAGAAATGCAAATGATGATGACCACTATAGTCAGCCAGCAATGCTCTTTACAAAAGTAATGAATGATAAGCAAAGAGTTGATATGATTGATAATATTGTCCAATCTATGAGTGAAATTACTGGAAGCAAAAAAGATGAAATTATAAAAAGACAATTAGAACATTTTTATAAAATGGATAAAGAATTTGCAAAACGAATTGCCGAAAGTTTAAAAATTGAAATTGACTATAAATAATGTGATATTTAACTTATAAAACCAACTAAATAATATGACTTCAGCAATAATCATTACTTTTTGTTCTTTACTTTTAATCGCTTATATTTTTGATATTACTTCTTCAAAAACAAAGATTCCATCAGTTATACTTTTGCTTTTATTAGGTTTGGTATTTAGGCAGTTCACAAACATATTGTTTTTTACACTTCCAGATTTCTCATTTATCCTGCCAATATTGGGAACTATTGGGTTAATATTGATTGTTCTCGATGGAGCTTTGGAACTTGAATTTAACAATTCAAAATTAGGATTAATTAACAAATCATTTTTCGGGACATTAATACCTTTAGTTTTAATGTCCTTTCTTCTTGCATATTTTTTCCATGTTTTTGGGAATATTTCATATAAAATTGCTTTAATTAATGCAATTCCATTTTGTATAATTGGTAGTGCTATAGCAATCCCTAGTGTGAGAACTTTTAATACTTTCAATAAAGAATACGTAATTTATGAAAGTAGTTTGTCTGATATTCTCGGAGTTATATTTTTTAATTTTATAATTCTGAATAATGATTATGGATTAAATTCTTTTGCGGATTTTGGCTATCAAATGTTTTTAATTATCATGATTTCAATTATCTCTACAATTTGTATATCGCTACTTTTGAGTAAAATTGATCACCATATTAAATTTATTCCAATCATTCTTTTAATAATATTAATATATTCAATAATTAAAATTTACCATTTGCCATCACTTATATTTGTTTTGATATTTGGTTTGTTTATAGGTAATCTTGATGAGTTAAAAAAATTCAAATGGATTAATTTAATAAAACCGAATGAAATAATTAAAGAAGAAAAAAAATTAAAAGAACTTACTATTGAAGCTGCATTCTTAATTAGGTCAATGTTTTTTCTTCTTTTTGGTTATCTTCTAAATATAAGTGAAATTTTAAATACTCATACTTTTATTTGGTCATTCACAATTGTTGCAATCATATTTATTTTTAGAATAACTCAATTAAAACTATCTAAATTACCAATTTATCCTTTAGTTTTTATTGCTCCAAGAGGATTGATTACAATATTATTATTTTTGTCAATTGAAGTACCAAATAAAATTCCATTTGTAAACAGTTCGTTAGTGATTCAAGTTATCTTATTGACTGCTATTATTATGATGATTGGTTTACTTACTTATTCTAAAAAAGAAGAGAAAGATACAGTAAAATCTCAAATATTATTAGAATAAATTTGACTTTTTAGCAAAGAAATACAATTTAGAAAAAATCAGAAACAATAGTTGACTGTTGTATAACAGCATCAGGATAGTCAGTAACATATAAGCAAAATGCTGAAAAAATTGAAATGGTTTTATTTACAGAATTTGGAAAATAAAAAGAAGCGTGAAAAAAAAATCGGCTAAATTTAACAAAAAACACACTTTGGAAAACTTATTTAGAAAATTTTTCCAAATAACACAAGCAATTGGTTCAATCGACCATATTCCGCCATCTTAATTTGGTATTGCTAATGTGGGGTTTTTAGCAATGTTTCTTGAAAACAAAACCTTAGATTTCTGCATTAGCAAGATTAACAAAAAAAAAGTAATATTGTTCTTTGGTTTTTCTAACATAAAAATACCCCAAAAGTGTTTTGTCTAACTTTTGGGGTGCAGTACATTTTTGAGATAGCCTATTTAATCTTTATTTGTTCTTCAATTTTATTTTCGGATTCAATAGCAATTGATTTATTTTTTTTGCCAGAATACAATGCAAATCCTAAAATAAGTACCATAAATATATTTGCTCCTGTACTTAAATTTTTACCTAATTCAAAACTCTTGTCAGTAAACTTAAATTCAATTTTGTGTTTACCTTTTGGAACTATGATTGATCTAAAAGCATAATTAGTTTTGAAAATCTCGGTTTCTTTGCCATCAATAGTTGCCTTCCAACCTATAGGGTAATAAACTTCACTTACATAAAGTAAATTGTTTCCTGTAGCAGTAGCTTCAATTTCAATTAATTCATTTTCGAATTTAGTAACTTTAGCACTTGTACCTTCTAAGTTCGAATCAATTGCAACAGGTAGTGGTTTTTCAAAAAATGCTACTTCAAATGGATTAAAATTTGGATTAGATGGTTCGTATTTCATTTTATTTAGAATATCCATTGGTTTAGCAACTTCAGCTCTTTTAACAAATGTAGCTCTTTGCATATACCTTGGGTTTAAATATACCATAGTTCCATTTGTTGGAGATTTGTAAACAGGTTCTGACCCCATTGCCCTTGTTGATAATAAATATTTAACATTCATCAAACTCCACAAAAATGGATTTGAAACTTCGTTAGTACTTCCTTCACTAGCAACATCAAGCAGATCTTGATATACTCTCAATTTGGCAGAATGATAACCATTTACATTTTGCATTCTATAATATGCTGCAACATTTGGAGATTGAGATGAGAAATCTGCTATCCTGTAAACTTCTTTATCTTTTTGAATAAATTCAAAAGCATCATTTGCCTGGAACACTTGTTCTTTCAATGGTTTATCTGTTGTATCCATTGGTCTAAATCCCACTCTCCACATATCAAAAACAAGCAGAATAGCAAGAGCAAAAGTAGTGATATTGCTTGAAATAAATCCTTTTACATATAGATAAATCAATATAGAAGCAAATAATAGAATTATTGCAGTTGCATACCAATCACTTATCATCTCACTCCAAATAAATCCTTGCATTTGAGGTAAAAAGTCATTTCTAATTTCCTGAGGAATTTGAGAAGCAAATTTTGATGCACCATTTGCACTAAAATAATTCCCTTGGAAAGCAGCTCCATAAATTAAACCAAATAACAAGAAAATTCCAGAAAAAAAACCTAGAAGTCCATAAATTACTTTGATGTTTTTTTCATTTAAATTTTGTCTAAGCTTCATAATTGAAGATAAACCAAATGCAGCAAGAATAGGAAATGAAAATTGAATTAAAATCAATGCCATCGAAGGAGCTCTGAACTTATTAAATGCTGGAACAAATTTAAAGAAGATATCGTAAAGTATTGGGAATGTATAACCGAAAGATAAAAGTAAAGAAAAAGCAGAAAGCACTGTAAGAATCTGCACAAATATATTTTTCCAATTAAGTAAAATTCCAATCAGACCGAATACTAAAACAAGTATTCCCATATATGGTGCTGCATCTTCCATTGGCTTTTGTGACCAATAAGTATGAAGTCTGCCACCGTAATAATTAGCTTGAGCTCCTAAATCTCTATATTCAGGATATTTCTCAGCATTATACTTCATTTTCCCAAAACCATAATAGTTGGGGATAAAAAAAGTAGCCATTTCAGCTGGGGAGAATGACCACATAGTTGCATATTCATAAGTGTTTCCACCTTTTGCATCTACTGGATGATTACTTTCTTTGGCAATAGGTGCAGAACCACGAGTTGAATATGGAGTATAATCTCTTGCAGCTAAGTACCTATCTGATGACATTAAAAAAGCAAATAAACCTGCAACTGCTAATATTCCGCCAGCTCTTAGGATTCCTTTAAGATCATCTTTTGAAATTAATCTAGATACTAATTCAAAAACAAAGTAAAGTCCTATGGCACAAGCAGAGTAAAATATCATTTGTAAATGGGCACCCTCAAGCATTAAATGTATAGCAATCATAAGAAAAACTGAGTGCAAAAGAGAAAACTTTTCTCTCAACTTTTCTAAAAGTAAAAATACAAATGGTAGTATGCTGATGACAATTGGCTTAGTGTTATGACCAATCATAATCCATATTATTACTGATGTCGAAAAAGTTGCAGCGAATGCTCCAAAGAAAGAAGGAAACCTTTCTAAGCTTTTTGAACGCATTAACAAATACATACCAACAGCATAAATAGCATAAAAAGAAGCGACTCTTGCAGAATCATTTCCAAAAATATCACCAATAAGAATTGTAATTCCAAAAACAATTTTGGGTGCAAAATCCCACACTCTTTCACCAGTTAATAAAAGTGAAGAATATGCAGGCATCCCTGAAAAAATGTTTGGTATCCAAAGTGGGAAATTTCCACTTGCTTTTGCATCGGACAGAAAAGTTTTAAAGCTATCAGAAGCAATTGTATCACCTGCATTGAAACCACCACCAAAAATACCTGAAGATAGAAATACAAAAACAGAAATTATTAAAATTCCAATTAGGGTATAATCTTGATATTTTTCTGGAATTAAAGGTTTGCCTTCTTTTTTTACTGTACTATGTTTATGAACTATTTTCTTAGCCATTAATATTAACCCAAATAATGATAAATGTTTATTAAAATTTTCTCAAATTAATAAAATTCTATTTATTAATTATTACGAATATTTATGAAGTTTTTAATCAGTAGATTTAAAAGATAATTTTGAAAATTAATAACCCCACAATATCTATATATAATGGGGTTTAATTTTTGTAATTTCAATATTAAATTAATCTATCTGGGTGGAGTCCAACCAGGGCGTGTCCATTTTTTAAGTTCTATATTAACTTTACCAACATAGACATTCATTTTTGCTAAAATAGGAACAGCGGCTTCATCATCTGTGAACCAACCTTCAAAATTACCTTTTAATCCATATAGGCCTTCCCAATCAGCAATTCCATCAAAATATAAAGTACGAACAGGGTAATTAATAGCATCTATTTTTATATTCTCTTTTTTACCTCTAAAGTTAATAGTAGTAAAGCAAGTGTCTTTGTCTATAATTGTAGGGATTTTAATTGACTTTTTATAATTTAAAAATTTTCTAGCTAAGAAAAAAAGTGATGAGCCATCATTCCATCTTCTTGGAGTTTGAATTACAGTTTCTTCTTCTAATTTCTTTTCGTGCCATATTCGGAATGTATATCTCTTATTTGGATAATCAAAATCTAACTGTTGAAAAGCCCAAGTCTTATCGCTTTTTTTGGAATTAGAAATAAATTTATGAGAATAAGAAACTGATGGATCTATCCAACTTTCAAATTTTGCATCCAAATCTACAAATGGAATTTTATCATAAGATTTGATTAATGAATGAACTTTATAAGCGAGAACACCATTTACTTTTTCTTTAGCATCAACAAACATTTTGATTGATCCTAATCTAACACCAAAAAAAGACACTTCATATTCAAGGAATTCTCCTTGTTGCATAAGTATATCGCTATTTTTCTCTTGAGATATAGAATTAGAAGTTAAAAGTAATAGGAAAGTAAATAAACAGACTAGCAAAAATTTGAGTTTAAACATTTTTAAAATATATTATAGGAAAAAATAATTAACGAATTAGATTAAAATTTATTTAATAAATTCAAATTCATTATATTGTATAATTGAAATACGAAATAATTTTATTTTGTTTCAAAATTATTATATTTTTAATAAGTTTTAGTTCATATATGTTTGATTCAGTAAAAAATCTAAAAAAAATACAAACTGATTTTGATAAGTATCAAAATAATTTCTTTACAAAAAGAAACCCTGAATTTTTCTGTCTTGAACTGAATGGTGAAGCTGGTGAGCTTGCTAATTTAGAGAAAAAGTTGTGGAAAGGTAAGGATATTGATTTTGACTTAGTGGCTGATGAAGCTGCAGATGTATTTATTGCTTTAATGAACTATTGCAATTCGAGAGAATTAGATTTGGCAAAGTCAGTAAACTTAAAACTAATCAAGATTGAAACAAAAAGGTTAGATTTAAAATCTAAATGTGAAGAATATTGAAAAATTTAACAATAATAGGTAAAGCTTATGCCTGATGTTTTGAAACTTTGTGGCAATTACATTGAACGTGGTGAGAATAGAATCATTAATCTTAATATAGCTAGATTACCTTCTGCTACAAAGATCGATATTCCAATTCACGTTTTTCGTTCTAAAAATGATGGGCCTGTTTTACTTTTACTTGCTGGTCTTCATGGCGATGAAATTAACGGAATTGAAATAATTCGTAAATCTATGGTGAGTGGAAGTATTATTCCTAAAAGAGGAACAGTAATTGCAATTCCAATCCTTAATATTTTTGGATTTGTATATTTTTCAAGAGAAACGCCTGATGGTAAAGATATTAATCGTTCATTTCCAGGTGGTGAGGGTGGTTCTTTGGCTTCTATGATAGCTTATCAATTTACCAATGATATTTTGCCTATAATTGATTATGGTGTGGATTTTCATACAGGTGGGGAAAGTAAATCAAATTACCCTCAAATTAGATGTGATTTTAGTGTTGAAAAAAATTTAGAATTGGCTAAAGCATTTGCCCCACCAATGATAATAAATTCTCAATTGATGGATAAAACAATAAGAAAAACTGCACAAAAGGCAGGTAAACCGCTCTTAGTTTATGAAACTGGCGAATCGCTTAGATTAGATTTGCCTGGAATAGAAGAAGGAATTGCAGGAACTCGTAGATTAATGAAATATCTAGGTATGATAGATCAAGCAAAACCAACTGATAATGTACCATTAATTTTAGAGAAAAATTCATGGTTGAGATCTAAAGCATCAGGATTATTTAGACCTACTGTACAACTTGGTGAAAAAGTAAAAAAGAGACAAGTATTAGGAGTAATAAATGACCCCTATGGCGAATTTGAAGTTAAGATAAAAGCACCTCATGAATGTTATGTCTTTGGTGTAAACAATATGCCAGTAGTACATCAAGGAGAGGCATTATTTCACATTGGATTTAATAATGATATGAGAAGTTAGTTTTTAAAATTTATATAAAGTTAAAAATGGGATTAAAAGTTAAAGAAAGATATTTGAATGGAATAATTTTGTTTGAACAATCTGTGTTTGGAGATGAAAGAGGTTTCTTTTTAGAAGCTTTTAGGGCAGATGAATTTGAGATGCTAGGTTTGCCTACTCAGTTTTTACAAGATAATCATTCACGCTCACAAAAAGGTGTTTTACGAGGTATGCATTTCCAATGGGATAAGCCAATGGGCAAACTTATTAGAGTAACTCGAGGAGCTGCTTTAGTGGCTGAAATAGATATTAGACATAATTCACCTACGCTTGCCGAACATATTAAAGTAGAGCTAAACGAGGAAAATAAATATCAGTTATGGGTACCAGCTGGCTTTGCAAATGGTTTTCTCTCGCTTTCTGATATAGTAGAAGTTCAATACAAATGCACTTCAATTTGGAATCCTAAAGCAGAATCAAATATTTTATGGAATGATAAACGAGTTGGAATTGAATGGGGAATGGAAAATCCTAGTTTGTCAGACAAAGACAAAGTTGCTCAAACACTTGATGAGTGGCTTGCTAGTCCTAATTCAAAAGAGTTTAGCATATAGCTAGAAATCTAATTCTCCTTTTCTTTTTAAATAAAAGTAAGCAGCCACTATCCAAAACGGTATTTCAATTACAATACTGAAAATTGAATTGGCAAATTTACCATTGTTGATATCCCAAGCATTTGTGAAATTAGACTGTGGAATTAAATTAAAAGGTGAGTAAACTTCTGATGAGTATGGAAATAGTAAAGCAATACCAATACCATTACTTGGATTGCTATCCAAGATAATATCAATAAATAAATGAGCAAATCCACCAATTAGTAAAGCGATAAATGCATTTTTATAATTTTCGTTTTTCCAAAGAAAGCAAAGTAAACCACCAATCAAAACAAATAGTATATTATGCGTATAAACTCTATGTATGGAATTGAACCAAGGAAAATATACAAATACAAAATCAATATCAGGTAAAATCCCACCAACAATTAAAGGTAATAATGGAAGTTTATTGAGGAATTTCCTGATAATAATAGAAATTGATGCATGTCCGATTGGAGTCATAAATAAAACAGAATTATTAATAAAAATCTAGCTCATTTTGATAAATGATAAATGAGAATAATGTAATTTATTTGATTTTAAAACAAAATGCAACTTTAATTTTTTTACTTGTCTTTTGCAATAATTAAAATTGAATTGCGTTAATACGACAATTATTATCGTATATAATCGGATATTTTATGGATTTGCATATATTAATTTCTAATCTTACTAATCCTACGCTCTTATTTTTTGTATTAGGGATTTTAGCTACTTTAATTAAAAGTGATCTGGAAATTCCTCAATCTACAAGTAAGTTCATATCACTATATTTACTGTTTTCAATTGGTTTTAAAGGTGGACAAGAACTTGCCCACAGTCAATTTAATCTTGAAATATCAAATTCACTTTTGTTAGGAATTGTTATTTCTATAATAATTCCTTTTTATACTTTTTATATTCTCAAAACAAAACTTTCAATTAGCGACTCTGGAGCAATTGCAGCAGCTTACGGTTCTGTTAGTGCAGTTACTTTTGTAGCCGCAGTTTCATTTTTAGAAAGTCAAAAGATACCATTTGGCGGTCACATGGTTGCAGTTCTCGCATTAATGGAATCTCCAGCAATAATAATGGGGGTCATATTAATGAGAAAATATGATAAAGAAAGTGAAACGAAAGAATCATTAAAAGATATAATTATACATTCTTTTACAAATGGAAGTGTCATAATGATCTTAGGAAGTCTTGTAATTGGTCTGATTGCTGATACCAAACAAGCAGAGGGAATTAAACCTTTTACTACTGATATATTTAAAGGATTTTTAGCAATCTTTTTGTTAGATATGGGGATATTAACAGCTAAAAGATTTTCAGCATTTAGAAAATATGGTCTATTTGCAACTGCTTTTGCAATTGCTATACCTTTGATCAATGGTATAATTATTTCACTTGTAAGTGGTCTGTTTTTAAGTGAATTGGGAAACAGATTTATCTTTTCAATATTAGCTGCAAGTGCTTCTTATATTGCAGTACCGGCAGCAATGCGTTTAGTTGCACCAAAAGCAGATCCTGGATTATACATACCTATGGCATTAGGTATTACTTTCCCTATTAATCTTACTTTGGGAATGCCTTTATATTATTTTATTATTAAGAATATATAATTAGTAATTTGTTTTTAAGCAAATCGAGAATGAATATATTTGTTATTTCTATTTTGAGTGGGAAAGTTCCAAAACAATTCAGTTTCTAAATTTATAGTTAAGTAAAATCAAAATAAAATTCTAATTAAGAATTTACCACAAAAATCACAACTATTTTTTGTCAACCTTAACTCGTTTCAGGGTATATTTTCAGTTTGGCTTTTCAAAGAGCAATGCAATGATCCACAGCTCTATTTATTTGCAAAATTTGCACAGATTAGCTTCATAATTTTGTGCAAAGGCTGTTTTTCGTCAAATTAAGCTAATAGTTTTTTACGCTTCTTTTCGTAAGCCAAATCATCTGCATCTAGCTCTTTGTAAAAAGCATCCCAATCTGGTTTTTCTTCTTTGAAATTATTGATTATATGTTCTTGTTTTTCAAGTGTAATTTCTCTAATTTCTTTTTCTTC
>JAPLFM010000006.1 GCA_026390675.1 Candidatus Kapaibacterium sp.
GAAGATGAAGCATTAAAGAATTTGATATTTAGATTCAGAACCTTTAATGCTTCCAAAATATTAAATGTTCCATTCACAATACTTTCTGTTGTTTTAATAGGATTCTGGAAAGATTTAGCTACCGAAGTTTCTCCAGCTAAATTGTATATTTCATCCGGAGAAATTTCTTCAATAACTTGCAAAACACTTTTGTAATCAGTTAGTGTCAGAGAGCATAGCTTTATTTGATTTTTAATATTTAAAAAAATTAGTCCCTTAAACTCATTTAATTCTATATCTCGCGAAGTTCCATATATTTCGTAACCCTTTTTAAGAAGAAAATCTGCAAGTAGTGTTCCATCCTGACCAGATATTCCAAAAATTAAAGCTTTTTTCAAGTGATACCAGATTTATTATTTATTAAATCAATATCATTTGCTACCATTTCTTTTATTAACGAAAATAAATCATATTTTGGTTCCCAACCTAATTTTGTCATTGCTTTTCTAGGATCACCAATTAACAAGTCAACCTCTGTCGGCCTATAATACTTTGGGTCAACTTTAACTACAATACTACCTTCTTTTAATTTACATAAACCCTTGTTTGAAACAATAAAACCCTCCTCATTTTCATCGTAACCTCTAAAACCCAACTCTATTCCAACTTCACTAAATGCCATTTTTAAAAAATCTCTAATTGTAGTAGTTATTCCAGTTGCTAATACAAAATCTTCTGGATTTTGCTGCTGCAACATTAAATACATCCCTTCAACATAATCTTTTGCATGACCCCAATCTCTTTTTGAATTTAAATTTCCTAAATATAAAACATGTTCAATACCTAATGTGATTTTAGCTACAGCTATTGTAATTTTTCTTGTTACAAATGTTTCACCTCTTCTTGGCGATTCGTGATTAAATAAAATTCCATTACATGCAAACATTCCGTATGATTCACGATAATTAACCGTAATCCAATATGCATATAATTTCGCAACTCCATATGGTGACCTAGGATAAAATGGGGTTGTTTCATTCTGGGGTATTTCTTGAACTAAACCATAAAGTTCAGATGTAGATGCTTGATATATCTTAATTACTTTTACTAAACCCAATAATCTAACAGCTTCTAAAATTCTTAAAGTGCCAAGAGCATCTGTATTTGCAGTATACTCTGCAGTTTGGAAACTTATATGAACATGACTCATTGCCGCTAAGTTATAAATTTCATCAGGTTTAACTTCTTGAATAATTCTTACCAAATTACTACTATCTGTCATATCACCATAATGTAAAAATAATTTACAATTAGGTAAATGTGAGTCTTTTAATAAATGATCAATTCTTTGTGTATTAAACGAACTTGATCTTCTTCTTATTCCATGAACCTCATAACCCTTACTTAACAAAAGTTCTGCAAGATATGATCCATCTTGGCCATTAATTCCAGTTATTAAAGCTTTCTTCATTTTTATTATTTAAATTATATTAAAGCTAAATTCAGAAATAGATAAAAAAATTAAAATCGTTTAAAATATACATACTCGATTTTTATCAAATAAAATTTTCTTTTATAAAATTATAAGTGAGATGATTCCCGATGAATAATTGATAAAAGCTAGGCACCTTGTATAATAAAGTTGGCTTATCTTATTTTTTAAAAATACGAAGTAAAAATTTGATTATTTGATTATTTGATTTAGTACAAAATCATATGCAAATTTAATAGTCCTATTTTAATAATTAATTCTAAAAAAGATTACTCTCAACTTTTTCGCAAATTATGTGTCCAATTAGAATATGTAATTCTTGGATTCTGGGTGTATTAATTGATGGAATATTAATTAATACATCGCACCAATCCTTCATCTTACCTCCTGATTTTCCGGTAAACCCAATAACCTTCAATTTTTTATCTCTTGCAATTGCAAAGGCATTACAAATATTAATTGAATTTCCAGAAGTACTAATACCCACCAATACATCACCTTCGTTGCCTATTCCTTCAATTAACCTAGAATAAACGAATTCAAATCCATAATCATTACCAACAGCTGTAAGATAAGATGTGTTACAATGTAGTGCTTCTGCTGGAAGTGCTTTTCTGTCTTTATAAAAGCGACCAGAAAACTCAGCAGCCAGATGCTGTGCATCCGCTGCTGAACCGCCATTCCCACAAAAAAGTATTTTTTTCCCAGCCAATATAGCTTCAGTAATAATTATTATGGAAGAATGAAGATTACTTAAAAGTAAATCGTCTAATATTACTTGATTTTTAAGCTCTATGGATTCTGTAATTATCTTTATGATTTCTTTTTTCATATTTAGAACTAAATTATTTTATTTTTCATAAAAAATTAATACTTTATCAATAATTTATTTATCATCCCTTTTTAAATAATCTCCCATTGAAAAATATTTTTCTACGAATAAATATACTAGAATAAAAAAATATCTAGACCCCATTTCTTTTATTTTCAGCTTTGACACTCCTTCTTTTCTATTGTACCAACTATTTGGAATCACATCGTATGAATACCCACGTATGATACTTTTTAAAGATAGTTCAATCGTTAAGTTAAAATGAGGAGATAACAATGGAGAAATTCCATTAATGACATTTCTTTTATATAGTTTGAATGCATTTGTTGCATCGTTATACTTAATTCCAATAGCAATTTGAATTAAAAAATTTGCTATTCTATTTATAATTAATTTTATAAATGGATAGTCTACAATTTTTCCTCCCTTTATAAATCTTGATCCAAAAACACAATCTACATCACCAACGCATAATCTTTTATAAAAAATTACTAAATCAGATGGATCGTCACTTAAATCTGCCATCATAATTGCGACACAATCTCCTTGAAAACGTTCTAATCCATAACGAATAGCATACCCAAATCCATTAGGGCCATGATTTGTATGAACTACTAAAGTTGGAATTGATTTTTGAATGT
>JAPLFM010000160.1 GCA_026390675.1 Candidatus Kapaibacterium sp.
AAGGAAATTCTAAAATATTGAAATTATCTTTAGATCCAAAACGAAGGCAATGGTTTCTTGGATTATGGGATAATTCTAGGCAATTTACATTACCTGTTAAATATGAATAATATTTTCTAATGAATTATTTGGGTTAATAATGTAATGTTTTTTTGATAAGTATAATACTAAGTCAAATGGATTGAGTTTTAGTATGCAAGTGAAATAAATTAACAAAAATGGAATTTAAACTACATTTACTTTGATTTTCTTAGTTTTTTTAATGTTTTTAGTAAGATTTTAAAGAAATATTAAGAAAAAGTGAAAAAATTAAAAAAAACATTTGGTAGTTAACGAAAATGTCCTTAAATTTGCAAGCTCTATGAAACACGGCAATAGAAAATAATATTTGGAGTGAATGTGCCTACAATAAATCAGTTAATTAGAAAAGGTAGAAAAAAGATTACTAATAAAAGTAAGTCTGCAGCTCTTGTTTCTTGTCCTCAAAGAAGAGGCGTTTGTACAAGAGTATATACTACAACTCCTAAGAAACCAAATTCTGCTTTAAGAAAGGTAGCACGTGTTAGATTGTCATCTGGTTTTGAAGTAACAGCATATATTCCTGGAGAAGGCCACAACTTACAAGAACACTCAATTGTGTTTGTAAGAGGTGGAAGAATTAAAGATTTGCCAGGTGTAAGATATCATATTATTAGAGGTGCTGCAGATACTCAAGGTGTTAGTGGAAGAAAGCAAGGTAGATCTAAATACGGTACTAAAAAGAAAGTAATAGAAGTGAAAGGAAAAGGTAAGAAATAATCTACCTTTAATACTTTAAAAAACAAGAAAATTTAAAATGAGAAAAAAAAGAGCAATAAAGAGAGTGAAACTCGCAGATCCAAAATACGGTGATTTAATCGTATCAAGATTTATAAACAACATTATGATTGATGGCAAGAAAAACACAGCACAAACAATTGTTTATGATGCGCTTGCTATATTAGAAGATAAAGCTAAACAAGATCCTGTTGAAGTATTTAAAAAAGCTTTGTCAAATGTTGCACCTGCTTTAGAAGTTCGTTCAAGAAGAGTTGGTGGTGCTACTTACCAAGTTCCTGTTGAAGTAAGAGAAGAAAGAAGAATTGCTTTGGCAATTAGATGGATTAAAAACTATGCTTCACAAAGAAGAGACAAATCAATGTCTGCGAAAATAGCTGCAGAGCTATTGGCTGCATTCAAAGGTGAAGGTTCATCTGTGAAGAAACGTGACGACACACATAGAATGGCAGAAGCTAATAAAGCTTTCGCTCATTTTAAATGGTAAATTTGTATTATTGTTCTTTGTCAATTTAATCATTAATCAAAAAAATGTCGAGACAGTATCCAATATCAAAATTTCGTAACATCGGAGTGATGGCACATATTGATGCTGGTAAGACGACAACAACTGAGAGAATGCTATTTTATTCTGGTTACTTACATAGAATAGGTGAAGTCGATGACGGAACTGCTTTTATGGATTATATGGAACAAGAAAAAGAACGTGGCATTACTATCACTTCGGCTTGTACACCTTGTTATTGGGAAGGTCATCAAATAAATATTATTGATACTCCCGGTCACGTAGATTTTACAGCTGAAGTACAAAGATCTTTAAGAGTTCTGGATGGTGCGATAGCAGTATTTTGTGGAGTAGGTGGTGTAGAACCACAATCAGAAACAGTATGGCATCAAGCAGATAACTTTAATGTTCCTAGAATAGCATTCATTAATAAAATGGATAGATTGGGGGCTGATTATGAAAGAACTTTGGATGCTATCAGAACTAAATTGGGTGCTAAAGCTTTTGCTGTAGAGATACCGATGGGATCTGAAGATATGTTTGAAGGTATTATCGATTTGATATCTTTTAAAGCTTTGTTCTTTGATAAAGAATCTTTTGGAGTTAAGTTTTCGGTTGTAGAAATACCTGAGAAATATTTAGAGTATGCTAGTAAATATCGTTCTGAATTAGTTGATGCCGTTGCAGAAACTAGCGAAGAGCTTTTAGCTAAATATTTTGATGGAATAGAATTAACAAATAATGAAATTGTTGCTGGAATAAGAAATGCTGTTATAAATAACAAATTTGTTCCTGTTCTTTGTGGCTCTTCATTAAAAAATATTGGTGTTCAACAATTACTAAATTCGGTAGTTGCTTATTTGCCTTCACCTGAAGACAAAAAAGAATTCCTTGGTTTTAATCCTTTAGATTATGACCAAGAAATAAAAAGAAAATCAATTGACGATGAAAAGTTTTCTGCTTTGGCTTTTAAAGTTTTAACAGATGCACACGTAGGTAAAGTTGTTTATATTCGTATATACTCTGGTGTATTAAATGTAGGCGATCAAATACTAAATGTTGGTTCTGGTAAAAAAGAAAAGATAAATAGAATTATGAGAATGATTTCTAATCGTAGAGAAGAATTGAGTGTGGCTTATTCAGGTGATATTGTAGCTTTGCCTGGGCTAAAATTTACTAAAACTGGTGATACATTATCAGAAATTAGTGACCTTGTTTTGTATGAGAAAATTGTTTTCTCTGAGCCTGTTATTAATCAAGCTATTGAAGCTAAGACTATGGCAGACCAAGAGAAAATAATTGAAGCTTTGACAAAATTGTCTGACGAAGATCCTACTTTTAAGTTTGTAAATGACAACGAAAGTGGACAATTGATAATAAGTGGTGTTGGTGAACTTCATCTCGAAATTATCATTGATAGATTAAGTCGAGAGTTTAAATTACCGGTAAGAGTTGGAAAGCCTCAAGTATCATATAGAGAGAGTTTATGTGATATGGCTGAAGAGGAAGGTATCTTTGATAAAGATGTTTCTGGTAAAAAACAATATGGCAAAGTTAAGTTACGAGTTGAACCACTCGGAGTGAGTGGTGGTATTAAATTTGAAAATTTGATTAATGATTCAAGAATTCCTGCGGATTATTTTAAAGCAATCGAAGAAGGTGCAGTGCAGGCTCTGCAAGTTGGTCCATCGGGTTACCCCATGGTGGATGTAAAAGTTAGTTTAATAGAATTAGACTATACTACCGAGCAATATACTGTGCTCGGGTGCCAAATAGCTTCATCAATTGCTGCAAAAGACGCCTGCCGGAAAACTAAGTCAAAAATATTAGAACCTGTTTTTGAAATTGAAATTATGTCTCCAGAAGAATATATAGGAGATATAATTGCTGATTTGAATTCGAGAAAAGGAAGAGTTGAGGGTTTTGAATTAAAAAACAAGCTTCAACAAATTTCGGGAAAAGTTCCACTATCTGAAATGTTTGGTTATGTAACTAAATTACGTTCAATTAGTCAAGGAAGAGCTTCCTATTCAATGAAATTTTCTCAATATGAAGAAACAATTTTAAGAAATTAGTATTTAATTAGTAAATAACATTTATATTTTAAACAGAATTTATTTCTAGGAGCTTCGACAATGGCTAAAGAGAAATTTGACCGTTCCAAACCTCACGTAAACGTGGGTACTATTGGTCACGTTGACCACGGTAAAACAACTTTAACTGCTGCAATTACTGCAGCACTTGCAAAAATTGGTACTTCACAAGCACGTGCATTCGATTCAATCGATAACGCACCAGAAGAAAAAGCTCGTGGTATTACTATTGCAACTGCTCACGTTGAGTATGAAACTGCAAATAGACACTATGCTCACGTAGATTGTCCAGGTCACGCCGATTATGTTAAAAACATGATTACAGGTGCTGCACAAATGGATGGTGCTATATTGGTATGTGCTGCGACTGATGGTCCTATGCCTCAAACAAGAGAGCATATCCTTTTAGCTCGTCAAGTAGGTGTTCCTCGTATGGTAGTATTCTTAAACAAAGTTGATATTTCAGATCCTGAATTAACAGAATTAGTTGAAATGGAATTAAGAGAGTTGTTAACTTCTTATGAATTCCCTGGTGATGATATTCCAATTATTCATGGCTCAGCATTACATGCTTTAGAAGCTGGTTCAGATCCGTCTGCATCACCTGATGATCCAAGATTGAAATGTATTTATGAATTGATGGATGCAGTTGATAATTATATCCCAATTCCAATGCGTGAAGTTGATAAGCCATTTTTGATGCCAGTAGAAGATGTGTTCTCGATTACAGGTCGTGGAACAGTTGGAACAGGTCGTATTGAACGTGGAATAGTTAAAGTTAATGAAGAAGTTGAAATAGTTGGTTTTGGTCTTCAAAAGAAAACAACTTGTACTGGAGTAGAAATGTTCCGTAAGTTGTTAGATGAAGGTCGTGCTGGTGATAACGTAGGTTTGTTGTTACGTGGAGTTGATAAAGAAGAATTAGAAAGAGGAATGGTAATTGCTAAACCAGGAACTATTAAACCTCACACTAAATTTTCTGCTCAAATTTACGTATTGAAAAAAGAAGAAGGTGGACGTCACACTCCTTTCTTTAACAACTACCGTCCGCAATTTTATTTTAGAACAACAGATGTAACTGGTTCATGTCAATTACCTAATGGAATTGAAATGGTTATGCCAGGTGATAACTTAACAGATATTGAAGTGGAATTAATTGCTCCAATTGCGATGGATGAAGGGTTACGTTTTGCAATCCGTGAGGGTGGTAGAACAGTAGGTGCTGGCGTTGTATCAAAAATTATCGAATAAATCGATATTTAACGAGATACTTAGAAAAAGGAAATTGAAGTGGCAACACAAAGAATTAGAATAAAACTTAAATCTTACGATCATAACTTGATTGACAAATCAAGTGAAAGAATTGTAAAAACTGTGAAACAAACAGGTGCAGTAGTATCGGGTCCGATTCCATTGCCAACTAAAAAAACTGTTTATACGGTGAATAGATCTCCGCACGTTGATAAAAAATCACGTGAGCAGTTTGAAACTAGAATTCACAAGAGATTAATTGACATTTTCAGTTCAACTCAAAAAACAATTGATGCATTAATGAGGCTAGAATTGCCGGCAGGTGTTGACGTTGAAGTAAAAGTGTAAAAACGAGGAATTAATTTAAAAATGAAAGCGGCATTACTCGGAAAAAAAATCGGAATGACTAGTTTATTTACTGCTGATGGAGAACATATTCCATGTACAGTAATTGAAGCAGGTCCATGTCCAGTGGTTCAATTAAGAACAAAAGATACTGATGGGTATTCAGCAGTTCAAATTGGCTTTGGTGATATGCCTTCTCGTAAGGTAAATAAGCCAATTAAAGGTCATTTTGATAAAGCTGGTGTAGCACCTACTTATAATTTAAAAGAATTTAGAGACTTAGATACTAGTATTGAAGTTGGACAAAACCTTACAGTAGAGCAATTTGCTAAAGGTGATAAAGTTCACGTAGTAGGGAAATCAAAAGGTCGAGGTTTTCAAGGTGTTGTAAAGCGTCATGGTTTCGGTGGAGTCGGTATGGCAACACATGGTCAATCAGACAGACAAAGACATCCTGGTTCAATTGGTCAATCATCTTATCCATCTAGAGTTCTTAAAGGAATGAAGATGGCAGGTAGAATGGGTGGCAATAGAGTAACAACTAGAAATATGGAAATACTTGAAGTATATCCAGAAAGAAATTTGTTGTTAATTAAAGGTAGCATCCCAGGTGCTCCAAATTCATTAGTCGAAATTGTAAAGTAAACAACTGAAAAAAAATGCAGATTGAAATTTTAAATAAAAGTGGCGTAGCCAACGGTACAATAGATTTGAACGACAGTATATTTGCTGTTGAACCAAATGAAAATGCCATGCACTTAGCAGTAGTTGCTTATCTTAATAATCAAAGACAAGGAACTCGTAAAACTAAAGTTCGTAGTGAAGTATCTGGTGGTGGTAAGAAACCTTGGAAACAAAAAGGTAGAGGAACAGCTCGTTCTGGATCTAATAGATCTCCAGTTTGGGTTGGTGGTGGAACAATTCACGGTCCAAAACCTCATAATTATGATATGAGATTGCCAAAGCAAATTAGCAGACTTGCTAGAAAATCAGCTTTGTCATTAAGAGCATCTGAAAATAATATAGTTGTTGTTGAAGATTTTAATTTTGATAAACCTCAAACTAAAGAATTTAATTCTTTTATGAAGAATATTAAAATGAGTGGTCAAAAAACTTTAATAATATTACCAGATAATAGCAACAATTTGTTTCTATCTGCGAGAAATATACCAAAAGTTGAAGTTGCTCCAGTAGCAAGTTTCTCAACTTATGATATATTAAGTAGTAAAAAGCTTTTGATATTCAAAGGTGCATTAGATTCAATTGAAAAGTATTTAGCTAATTAAATTTAACCGAGTTAAATAAGAATGATACAGATTATAAGTAAACCGCTGATTACTGAAAAAGCAATGAGCAAAACTGACAAAGGTCAGTATGTATTTGAAGTTAATCCTGCTGCCAATAAAGTTCAAATCAAATCTGCTTTAGAATTGATGTTTGAAGTAAATATTGTAAGCATAAGAACTGCAACTACTAAAGGTAAATACAAGCGTAGAATTACAAAACGCGGTTTGATGGAAGGAAGAACTAATCTTAAAAAGAAAGCTTATATTACTTTGAAACCTGGTCAAGAAATTGAACTAGTAACAGGTTCAAATCAAGGTAATGATTAATAAAGAGACACTTAGAGAATAAGAAATGGGCATCAGATTACTAAAACCAATAACACCAGGAACTAGATTCTATTCAGTTTCTACTTTTGAAGAAATTACAACGGGTAACAATCCAGTAAAATCTTTAACAGTACCTTTGACAAAATCAGGTGGTAGAAACAATACAGGTAGAATTACTTCTAGACACCGTGGTGGTGGTCATAAAAGAAA
>JAPLFM010000204.1 GCA_026390675.1 Candidatus Kapaibacterium sp.
ATTCATATACTTCAGTGGTTGTTCCAACCGTAGAACGATTGTTTTTCTTTGGGCTAACTTGTTGAATAGCTACAGCAGGCGGAAGTCCTGAAATTGATTCTACTTCTGGTTTGCCCATTCTTTCAAGAAATTGCCTAGCATAAGACGATAGTGACTCAACAAATCTGCGTTGACCTTCTGCATAGATAGTATCAAATGCAAGAGATGACTTTCCAGAACCTGAAACTCCAGTTATAACAGTTAGTTTGTTTCTAGGAATATCTATATCAATATTTTTTAAATTATGTAGATTTGCACCTTTGATTGAAATAACTTTCTGTAATTCAATGGGTTTAGCAGTGCTTTTCTTATTCGACATCTTGAGTAATCCAATTTTAATTTTGGTTTAAATACAATTTCACTTTTTGTAAAGTGCAATTATATATTAACCCTTAATAAAAGAGAATATTGTTAGGATTTGTGCCAGTTGGAATAATCTTTGTTACTTGTTTTGAGGAAAGGTTAAAAACTAAAACTTCTCCACTAATTTGATAGTTTTTAGCATTGCATATCCAAATTTCAGTTTCACTTGGATTGATTTGCAAACCATACCAGTTTTCATCTTTTGTGTTTGTTAAAAGATGCACTTTAAAATGACTAGTAGAATTTAAATCAATCTCCCATAATCCGGCTTTGTTTATGTAATATAGTTTGTTTTTGAAAACTAAACTACGAGTTATAGAATCTCTCCATTCATAAGTTTTAACCAAAGTAGTGGCGTAAAATTCAACAATACCACCCATTGAATCAAGCTGAGTAAGTGAAGGTAGGTTTTTATAAACTCCATAAACCTTATTATTTATTTTAGAATAATGAACTTCTATAATATTATTACCACAAAAGACATTAGCAGTTTCTAAATTAGAATTAAAATCAATTTTAGAAATAGTACCTGCTTTTGGGGCATCTTTTAGATAATCGCCATATCCTGAATTAGCAACAAATAGGGAAGTTCCATCATTGGCAAGACCTTCGGGTGCTGGACCAACTGGTATATTTGTAATTATTTGAAAAGTAGTAGGGTTAAATTTAATCACTTGCTTTTGATAAAGGTCAGAAACAAAACCGATAGTATCATTTACAATTGTTAAGCTTCTTAAAGCAGAATTGGTATTTAGTATAATCCTATTTATAAATTTACCAGTTTTAAGATTGAATATCTCAATACTTTTAGAAGTTGTAATACTGATATATGCCGTATCACCTTTTCTTTTTATATCAAAAGCCGTATCACCAAGCTTAATGTTATTAATCAAACTATAATAATCTTTGATTATTATAGTTGAATCAATTAAATACTTATCTAATCGTGAGTTATTACTACCCCAAAGTCCTTCACATAAAATAAAAGCTACATTGTTAAATGAATCTTCAACTTTTGATGAAATTGGAGAAGTAGGAGTTTGAACACACGAAGTAAAAGTAAGTGTTGAAAGGGTTAAAAGTATTAGATAATGGGATTGTCTTTTCAAGTTCTACTCAACTATATGTTTAAAAGAAATAAAAGAATTATCGATTAAATTATAATATGAAATTATCAAAAAGTTAGAATTTAAATTGTTTAAATCAATTTCATAAGTGCTTGAAACAGAATGATATAAGATATTTCCTAAATATGAATATATTGAAATATTTTTAATGTCGTTATTTTTATTAAATGTTAATTTGTTGTTTGAAATTTTATATAAATTTGGTTTATCCACATCATTATCCACTATTGAAATATCATCTATTAACTTAATACCAACAACTGCATCAAGATCAAAGCCACTAAGAATTGGGTCATAATTTGGATGATTTGGTGTTTTAGCAATATACTCTGTAAAATCTTTGATTTTAATATATTTTATATAAACTAATCCAAGTTTCTTAAAATCAAACCCATTACCACCACAAGTATAGGGATTATAATCTTTACCCTTTGTAAGAGTTGGTTTAGTGCCGGCACAACCATTTAAAGACAATGAATCATAAGGAAAAGTATAATAATTAGTTCCATCTTGGCTAACACTTATTATGGCTGGTTCTTTAAACAAGGCATCGGTTAAAGGATTTTTCAGAACATTTTCATAAATGAAGAAATCATCACCACTAACATCTAAAAGCACTTTGTTTTTAAATCCTAAAATTATTTCACCACCCATTCCAAGAGATAGCACATCTTCTTGTCCATTTGCTGGTACAAGCGAATCAGCTTCAAGATATGGTAAACCAAATATGTTCTTTGGAAAGTAAGCAGTATCTTGGCCTAAATTCTGCCCAGTTCCTGGTTTGAAACTATATACAGTATCTACACCTTGAAAAGAAAAAGCTAATGAGAATGAATAGAAAAATAAGAAAATAAATTTCATAACACATACACCCTAGGTATTCTTGGAAGAAGGGAAGTTGTAATCTCATAAGAAATAGTATTTGCTTTTTCTGCAAGCTCATAAGCAGTAATTTCATCATTACCTTGCTTACCAATTAATATTACTTCATCACCAATTATAATATCTGACTCTGAAATGTCTATCATACACTGATCCATGCAAACAGATCCAATAAGTTTGAATCTTTTACCTTTAATTAAGCACTCAGCTTTATTTGTTAATGCAACAGGGTAGCCATCACCATATCCAATTGATATTAGTCCAACTTTTATATTTTTATCGGTTTTGTATTTAAAACTATATCCAACTATCTCTCCTTTTTTAACTTCCTTTATCAAAGATATTTTAGTTTTTAAAGTTAAAGTAGGTTTCAAACCAAATTTAAGTGCTAATTTTTCATCTGGCATTAAACCATGAAGAGCAATTCCAGGACGAACGTGAGTTGCAAACGAATTATTGTAATTGAGTATCCCAGAAGAATTACTTAAATGTATATATTGCAATGTTTTATTAATCTTATTTAAAGTTTCTTTAAATAGATTTTGTTGTTTATTTGAAGTATCACTTTCTAAATCTTCTGATGCTAAGTAATGAGACATAAGTCCAACTATTTCAATACCTTTTAATGATTGAGTTAATTCTAATACGTCATCAATTTCATTTACTAAAAAACCATCTCTATGCATTCCAGTATCAATAAACAAATGTACTTTTACTTTTGTATTTGCTGAAATACCAGCTTCTGATAAAGCTTTCAAATGAGATTTACTTCCACTTGCAACTTGTAAGTTATAATCAACAATCATATTTACTTCAGAATCATATCCCTGAGCCATTATTAATATTTCGCCATTGTCACCATTTTCTCTTAATAATTTTGCTTCACTAGCAAAGGCAACAGCCAAAATAGCAATATTTTCATCTCTTAAAATTCTTGCAACTTCAATAATTCCATGGCCATAGGCGTTTGCTTTAACAACTCCAATTAATTCACATTGTTTTGAATATTCTTTGATTTTGTTGATGTTATATCTTAAGTTTGAAATGTTTATTTCAATTTTTGTTTGACGCATACTAAATAATTGTAAAAATATACCGATATTTGAAAATAGAACATATAAGTAAATACAAAACTATTAAATTTATATCTATTTGCAATCTTACTTTATTAAAATAATGAACAATAATTCGACAAAATATTTCAGAATACTACTTTTATCAATTAGTTTAATACTTATAGATGGTTGTGCTTCTGCTAAGAAAAAGAACAGTAATCAATGCTCAGATTCACCAGCAACTGGTAATCTGGGTTCTTATATAAATTCTCAATTTGATGAATTAAACCCTGTTATTTACGATAATACTTTGTTTTATTTAACCCAAACAAATGATGCAAAGCAAACTCTTTTGTTAAATTCAGCAAATATAGATAAACGATCAACAGATAATTTTTTAAGCAAAAGAGAAATTAAAGATTATCCTATTTTTTTGCTAAATAGTCCTAGTTGTCCTAGTTTTTATTTTGATTTTCAACTTAAAGAGTTAAATATTTATTTTTCAGCAATTAATATTGTAAACAAAAAGAAAAATAGAGATATATTTACATCAAAGTTTAGTAGTTATACTTGGTCAATTCCATTAGTTTTGAACTCAAATGTAAATAGCGAAAGCTATGAAGCTCAACAATTTATAACTGAAGATGGAAAATATTTGCTTTTTGCTTCTGATAAAGAGGGTGGATTTGGAGGTTTAGATATTTACATATCCAAAAAAGAAAATGATGGTAGTTGGTCAAAAGCTGTAAATTTAGGTCCAGAAATTAATACTCCAAAAGAAGATGGATTTCCATTTGTTTCAAAAGATGGTTCACTTTATTTTTCATCAAATGGATACAAGTTAGAAAAAGATTTCGATATTTTTAAAGCTAATAAGTTATCAGAAATGCAATGGACTAAACCAATTAAAATGTCATTACCAATAAATTCTGACAATGATGATATTTCATTTTCAATTAATGAAAAAAACATTTATCTTTCATCTAACAGACCAAATGGATGTGGAGGATATGATATTTATAGGTTTGAGCTTTGTGCTCCTGTAGTTTTATCTGGCAAAATAACTACAAAAGATGAAACTGTTCAAATTGATGGTAATGTAGAGCTTTTAGATAAAAATGGAAATTTGATTGACAAAGCAATCATAAGTGAAAGTGGTAGATATACTTTTTCAGTAAAAGCTGGTGAAGAATACAAAATAAAGTATCAAAATAATTGTGAAAAAGATTTTATTTCCACTCAAACAATAATATCGCCTTGTGATGAAAATAGTACAATTCAAATAGTTTCAAACATAGTTCTTCCTGAAAATATTAAAGAATTTATGTTTGAGGAAATAGATGTACCTTTCTTTTTATCTGGATATTATGAGCCTATTACAACTAAAAATTTAGATGATTTAAAACTAAAGTTTTCATATAATATTATAGGTCTAAATGAAAACACTAAATATATAGAATATCCTTCCAAAGAATATTATGATTATGCTCCTATTATTGAAAATGCATTAATTAATGCAACTAAATTTATAAACAACAAAATAGATAATTTTAAAAATGTTTGTTATAAAGGAACTGAAAAAATAATTATAAAGGTTATAGGTTTTTCTGATCCAAGAAAATTCTCAGATAATGCTATTTACATTGGTGGGAATATTAATGACTCTAATATCGGATTTAGCATTTCAACTGGAGTTAAAATGTCAAATAGTTTACTTTCAACTTTAAGATCATACCATACAGCTAAATATATTGAAAATGAATTAATTAAAAACTTAAGTTATGAGAAAATAAAAGATAGAATTATCTGGCAAATTGATGGAAATGGAATTGATGATTCAGAAAAACAAAATGAATTTAAACGAAGAGTAAGTGTAAAAATATCAGTAGTTAAAAATTAATATGTAATTTGAAATATATTTACCCTAATTTTTTTATAAAAAGCCTTAAATTGCAGTTTATGTTTAATCATTAAATTGCATTTTAAAATGGAAAAAATATTAGTAACTGGTGCTTCTGGTCAAATTGGTACAGAATTGATTAAAGCTCTTAGAGTAAAATATGGTAAAGATCTGATAATTGCTACGGACTTAAAAGTAAATGATTCACTTGCAAGTGGAGGTGTTTTTGAAATACTAAATGTTTTAGACAAACCTCGTCTGGAAGAATTGATAATTAATTATGATATTAAAATTATTTATCATTTGGCTGCATTACTTTCTGCTACTGGTGAAAAAGATCCAATACTTTGTTGGAATGTAAACATTAATGGTACTTTAAATGTACTAGAACTTGCCTTAAAATATAATTTAAAAAGACTTTTTATTCCAAGTTCTATTGCTGTATGGGGAAGTGGCATACCTTCAACTAACACACCTCAAGAAACTGTATTGCAACCTGCAACAATGTATGGAGTAACTAAAGTAGCTGGCGAATTGCTCTGCGATTATTTTGTAGCAAAATACAAGTTGGATTGTAGAGGGATTAGATATCCAGGTATAATTTCCTCTGAAACTTTACCAGGTGGTGGTACAACCGACTATGCAGTTGAAATATTCTATGAAGCTATTAAAAACAATCGTTATACTTCTTTTTTAAGTGAAAATTCAACTTTGCCAATGATGTATATGCCGGATTGCATTAAAGCAACAATTGATTTGATGGAAGCTGATTTTGATAGTTTAATTCATCATTCAAATTTTAATCTTGCGTCAATGAGTTTTTCACCAAAAGAACTTGCTGAAGAAATTAAAATGCATTTGCCAGATTTTGAAATGGAGTATGCTCCAGATTATAGACAAGCAATAGCTGATAGTTGGCCCCAATCAATTGATGATTCTTCTGCTAGAAAAGAATGGAATTGGAAACCTGAATTTAATATTAAAACTATGACAAAAGATATGATTGAAAAGCTTTCAGTAAAATATAAATTAGGTGAGTTTTGATTCAATTTTTTATCATAAGTTTGTTTTTTTCTTGTAATTTCCTGAAACTTTTTCAAATTTTTGCAATAGGTTCTTATGGAGTTACTACTTTGGATATTGTTTTTATTTTTGTTTTCTTTTATATAATATATAAACATTTTTGGCTAAATGAACCTTTATATTTTGTAAAAAACAATATTATATTTTTTGTGGGTTTGTTTTTAGTTTGTGCGATTTTGAGTGCATTTAACCCAATTTTAACTACAAGTAAATACTTTATATTTCAATATTTTAAAACTGCTATTCATTTTTTTTATTTAGTTTTACTGTTTTCATATTTTTCATTAATTATCATCGATTTAAAAATTTGGAATAATTTTTTTAAATTTATGTTGATAACTTCAATTCCACTAAATATTTATGCAATTTACCAGCTTTTTGCCAGAATGTTTGATCTTCCTTGGGCTTATGTTAAGATTACAAATGTTTCAATGTTAACTAGAGGTGCTTTTGATAATATTGATGATGTAACACAAATTGTTTTAACTTTTGAAAATTTCTATCGTGCAACTTCAATTTTTTCTGAACCTTCAGCATTAGCTGGATTTAATCTCTATATATTAGTCATTATAATTGTTCCTTTTTACATTGGAGGGAGACATTTTTTAAAATCAAATTTTTTAAATTCTTTTATATTTATATTGTCTTTAATTGCAACTTTTCTTACATTTTCTTTAACTGCTTCATCAGGATTGTTTTTCATAATTGTTTGTATGATATTTTTAGAAAGAATTAATAAACAATTAATAATTAAATCATTATTTTATTTAACTATTATGATCTTTATTTTAATTGCTTTTGATAATTATCTTTTTCAATTTACAAATATAAAAGTAACAGATTTGTTTTATCAAAGAATTGCAACTACACTTTTTAAATCAAAAGAAATAGAAGGAATCGTAGGTGAATCATTCCATGAGAGAGGATTCTCTTTTTGGGATTCAATTGAAATTTGGCTTCATTATCCAATAATTGGTATTGGATTAGGAACAACTTCTTTAAATAATTTGAAAGCTATGGCATATAGTCAATTTACTTCAACTGCTATATTAGTAGAAATGGGAATAATTGGTTTCATAACTTACGTTTGTTTCTTTTATTCATTAGTATATAATTCTTTAAAAGTAAGAATATTAATCTTAAAAGTTAAATACAATAATCATGAGTTTGATTATAACACATTAGGGAGAATTTGTATATATATAATACTTTTACAATTGTTTTTTAATTTTGTAACATCAAATTTATTAGTTTCAGAAGCTTCGTGGATGATTTTGATGTTTGTAGCAAGTATTATTCATAATATTCAAATTAAAAACAATATAGAGGTTTATAAGTTTAAATTTTTAAAAAATTCTTATAAAGAAAAGCTTAGTTGTTATTTAAAAAGCAAAAGTATATAAAAAAAGCCAAACTGCAAAGTTTGGCTTTTTAATAAATTTTATTACTTATTAGCTTGGTAAAAAGTTTCCATAAATTCAGATAAAGCAATTGCAGATTCGTTTGGAAGAGCATTATAAGTAGAAGCTCTTACACCTCCTACTAAACGGTGCCCTTTTAAACCAATCATATTAAGAGCTTTGGCTTCATTAATAAACTTGTTTTCTAAATCTTCACTTGGTAAATTAAAAGTTATATTCATTAATGATCTATCTTTAGGATTTTCTACTGAACCTTTGTAAAAATCATTTCTTGAATCAATTTTATCATAAATATAATTCGCTTTTATTATGTTATTTGATTGAATAGCATCTATCCCACCTTGTTTCATAATCCATTTAAATGTTCTGTTAACAACAAAAATAGGTAAACAAGGAGGAGTATTAAACATTGAATCTTCTTTAGCGTGAGTTACATATTTTAACATTGTAGGTAGTTTGGAATTTTCAGTTTCCATAAATGAATTTTTAATTACTACTAATGTAACTCCTGAAGGTCCAATATTTTTCTGAGCACCTGCATAAATTAAACTACATTTTGAGAAATCGTATCTTTGAGCAAATAGATCAGATGACATATCTACAATTAATGGTACACTTCCAGTATTTGGTAATTCTCTCCATTCTGTACCATAAATAGTATTATTGGTAGTAATATGGCAGTAATCAGCATCTTTAGAGTATGCAATATTTTGAGGAATATAGTTGAAATTTTTATCTGAAGAGCTAGCTATTTCATTTACTTCAATACCTTCTGTTGCAATAATTTTAGCTTCTTTATAAGCTTTTGTAGCCCAAACACCAGTATTGATATAGTCAACTTTTTTATGCATAAAGTTCATAGGTACCATAGCAAATTGCAAACTTGCTCCACCACCAAGAAATAGAACAGTATATTCTTTTTCAGACAATTCCATTAATTTCAAACAATCTGCTTGAGCTTCTTTAATGACAGCTTCAAAATCTTTTGACCTGTGGCTCATCTCCATAATGGACATACCTAAACCATTATAATCTAAAGCTGCTTTACTTGTTTGCTCTACAACTTCTAGAGGTAAAACTGCAGGTCCTGCACTAAAATTATGGGCTCTAAACATTTAACTATTCTCCAATAAACATTTAAAATGTAAAAAATAATATTCAAAATTAAGTGATTTTAACTGATTTATAAAGAATTATTAAGTTCTTTTAAATAATTTTTTAAATTCAATGATTAAAGTATCAAAAAAATTAGTTGTAATACTTTCTTGTTGATAACTTCAAATCAATATATATATCTATTTTTGGTATTTTTGAAGTTAAATAAAAAAAAATATGTATAAATTAAAATTACCAAATTTCGAAGGACCTTTTGACCTCTTACTTTATTTTATAAAGCGAGATGAATTAGATATTTATGATATCCCAATTGCAAAAATCACTGAAGAATTCTTAACTTATGTTAGAATTATCAAAATGTTTGATTTGGAACTTGCAGGTGATTTTATACTTATGATTTCTACTTTGATGTCTATTAAAGCTCAACTTCTTTTACCTAGGGAAAAAGATGACAATGGTGATGATATTGAAGATCCTAGAACAGAAATAGTACAGAAGCTATTAGAATATAAGCAATTTAAAGAAGCATCTAAAGAGATGGAAATAATGGCTGATGTAAATCGTTATATATTCTATCGCAATCAATATGATATTGATATTTCAAGTTATTCCCAAGATGATAATTACAAAAATGCTTCTTTGTTTGATTTAATAAATGCATTTCAAAAAATTATTAAAAGAAATTCTTACATTGAACCTCAACACAATATTGAACTTTTTGCTTTAAGTGTAGAAGAACAATCTGGAATTTTAGAAAAAGAAGTTTTCTTGAAAAAAAGAGTTTCTTTTTATAAATTTCTTGAAGGTAAGACTAAAGAAATAATCGTTATTACTTTTCTAGCAATTTTAGATTTGGTAAGAAATAACAAGATTTATATTTTTCAAGATGATTTGTTTGAAGATATTAACATTGCTTCCATACCATTTGAAAATGACAAAATAAATTTAGAATTGATTGATGTTTCAGATCAAAAAGAAGATTTTAAAATGATTAACGAACTTGTAATAATATAAAACAATATGGAATTTCCTACACCAAAATATTTTAACTTATCTGATGAAGACAAACTTGCTACAATTGAGGCATTAGTATTTTCATCTGAAGAAACTATTTCATCTAAACAATTATTTGAAATTTTAATTGAAAAAGAATTTTTAGCTCATTCAGATTGGTATGAAGAATATAAATCAATTGACTCAATTGAAAATTATATTGAAAACATTTTACTTTTTACTCAAGATAAAATTAAAGATTTGATTGAACAAATTAATATTAATCTTATACAAACAAATCGTCCATTCCAAATTGTAAATTTTGCTGGTGGATTTCAATATGCTATTAGAGCAGAGTATGGTAGCCACGTAGCAGAGTTAGTAAAATCAAAAACTAAAAAAAGACTTTCACAAGCTACATTAGAAACTTTGGCAATAATTGCTTACAAACAACCTGTAACTAAACCAGTAATAGAACAAATTAGAGGTGTTAATTCGAAAGAAATAATTAGTTCTCTACTGGAAAAGAATTTTATTAAAATAGTTGGTAGAAGTGAATCTATTGGTAAACCACTTCTATATGGGACTACAGATGATTTCCTTAAAACTTTTGGTTTAAATACTTTAGTTGACTTACCTAAGCTAAGAGAAATTGATGAAATTGCAAATATTGATATAATCCCTTCTGATGATAATCAATTAGTAATTAGAATTTTTGATGAAGAAGTAGATAAAATAAGAGCATTGGCTCAAGATATTGATTTGATTGATTTTGATATAAATAATATTTTAGAAACAAATTCTAACTAATATGGAACAACTTACAACAGCTAAATTTATTGAAAAAGTATTTGATTTTGAAGAAAGTGAAATTTGGAATTTCAAAGGTGACAAGCCTGCTATAATTGATTTTTATGCTGATTGGTGTGGACCATGCAAAATGATTTCACCTATTATGGCTGAGTTGTCTGAAGAATTTGCTGGTAAACTTGATGTTTATAAAATCAATACTGACGAAGAAGAGATAATCTCTGAAATATTTAATATTAAAAGTATTCCAGCAGTTCTAATTATACCTAAAGATGCTGATCCAAGATTTGTAGTCGGTGCATATCCAAAAGAAGCATATTTAGATGCAATAAAAGATATAATTGGACTTGTAAAAGAATAACAATGTATGTTAAGCAAAATAAAACAGTTAGTAAATGAAACTTTAGTTTATGGAATTCTTCAAATATTTGGAAGATTTCTTACTTTTTTGCTTACTCCACTTTACACTAATTTCCTTACCAAATCTGATAATGGTGATATTTCTTATATTTGGTCAATTCTTGCTTTTCTAAATGTTATCTATTCTCTTGGAATGGAAAGTGCTTTTTTTAGATTTTATGATAAAAATGATTTAGAAAAGTCAAAGTCTGTATTTTCGCACGCATATTTAGTAATGTTAGCCATAAGTTCTGCTTTTACATTACTAATCCTTTTGTTTTCTAATGCTTTAGCCTCTCATATTACTACTAGCTCAGACGGTTTATTACTTCTAAGAATTTCTGCATTTATCCCAATGATAGATACTGTTATAATGATTCCATTTGCTTTGTTACGCATTACTCACAAAGCTAAAAGGTTTGCACTAACTAGATTTATTGCAATATTTGTTACTATTATTTTAAACTATTTATTTCTAGTTACATACAAAGTAGGTATTGTAGGAGTAGCTTATGCTCAGCTAATTGGAAGTTTAATTTCATTTGTAGTTTTATTTCCAGAAGTTTTAAGTAATCTTAAATTCAAGTTAGACAAATTACTTATAAGAGAAATGTTTGTTTTTGGACTTCCAACAGTTCCTGCATATCTTTCATCAATTATCCTTCAAATTGGTGACAAACCACTAATGAAAGAAATAACTGGTTCTGCAGAGCAGTTGGGTATTTATAATGCAAATTACAAGTTAGGTATTCCTATGATGCTTGCAGTTACAGCTTTTGACTATGCTTGGAAACCATTTTATTTGAATAATTATAAAGAAGATGGAGCCAAAAATCTTTATTCAAGAATATTAACATATTACACAATTATTTGTGCAATTGTATTCTTGCTTGTAAGCATGTTCATACCTTACTTAGTTAGAATGCCTTTTATAGGTGGAAAATTTATCAATCAAGATTATTGGGTTGGAATTGGTATAATTCCAATAATTCTTGGAGCTTATTTTTTTACTGGAGTTTATAGTAATATTTCAGCAGGATTTAACATAACTAAAAATACTAAGTATCTATCAATTTCAGTTGGTATTTCTTCTATTCTTAATATTATATTAAATATTGTACTAATACCACATTATAGCTATTATGGTGCAGCTTGGGCTACTTTTTTAGCTTATTTTGTAAATGCAATGATTCTTTATTACTATTCTCTAAAAATTTATCCTATTCAATATGAATGGAAAAGAATAAGTATTTTGATTTTGACCACACTTGGAGTTTATGTTATTTCTGAATTTACATATAATAATGATTCATTATTAGTAATGTTTGCCTTTAAAATTTCTTTACTTTGTTTATTTATATTTGCATTGTATGTTTTAAAATTCTTTACTCAAGAAGAACTTTTGGGAATGAAAAAACTTGTTAAAAGAGGGAAGTAAATCAAAATAATCACTTAAAATTAATACAAAAAGCCACTTTTGGAAAAAACAAAGTGGCTTTTTTATTTTAGAAAATACTAGATTAAATAAACAACATGTGAGTACCCAAACCACTACCTTGCTTATAAAAATCACCGACAGTTATAATATCATCAATATCATCATACATATCTTCTTTTTTGTAATGGAACATTTCCATAGCTAATTTACAAGCCCACAACCTCACTCCTGAAGCTTTTAAAATATCTAAGAATTCGTGAATATCTGGCATATCTATTTTTTCCATTTCTTTTTTCATCATACTTGTAGCTAAAGCTTCCATTCCAGGCAAACCACCTAACATAGTAGGCATGTGCATAGCTGGATTACCAACAGTTGCTACATGAAGGTGCTCTAATTTTTTCTTGTGTATTGCTTCCAAACCAAAGAAAGTAAAGAACATTTCTGCTTCTATTCCTTCCATTCTTGCACCATTAGCAAGTACAAATGCTGCATATACATTTTCCAAAGTTGCTTTAGAAAGTATTATCATCATTTTTTTTATTTCACCATTAAACTCATTCATTTTGTTTTCTCACTTTTATTAAAAATTTAGTTAAATACAACTTGCTGGTTTTGGTATTCCAGCAATTTTAGAAGATGTCTTAAGTGGAGCATTAGGAAACAATTGATAAAATTCTTTAATATCAACTACACCACTTTTACCAATTTTTCTAATACTTAATGGTGATTCGTTTTTAAATTCACCTTGTAAATAATTGATAACTTCCCAATGTCTTGGTGATAAATCAATGTTAGCTTCTTTAGCTATTTCACTACCAACTCTTGGTTCCCATTGAGCAAAATTAGTCAAATATCCTTCTTCATTTACTGCAACAGCTTTTCCTGCAATTGTCTTTTCCATATTTTTTCCTCTTATATAATAAAAAAAATCAAAGTTTTAAATTTAGATTAATCGAAATGTTTTCCAGATTCTTGCATTTGCGATGAAACAAATGGTAAGTGAGTTCCTTTCAAAAGCATATTCCAATAAATCCATCTAAATGCTAATTTTCCCATGTGATTCATTCTTGTTTCTTTTAAAAGTCTTAATGGTCCAATTCCAGGAAATGGGAAAGTACCTTCTACTGGCTCATGTGTATAGTTAAAATCAATCAAGAGAGCTTTTCCATTGCCTGTTTCTATAAAACAATTTGCATGACCATCAAAAGTTTCATTTAGAGGCTTACCTGATATAAAGTTCAATATATTCTCAGTCAATATTTCTGCTTCAAAGTGAGCAACTGAACCTGCTTTTGAAGCAGGTAAATTAGAAGCATCTCCAATTACAAAAATATTTTTTTGAGCTTTAGATTGAAGTGTTGCTTTATCTGTTGGGATAAAATTCAATTCATCTCCTATTCCAGATCTTGCAATTACTTCATCACCTTTATTTGTTGGAATAGTAACAAGCAAATCAAAAGGAATTTCTCTTCCACCATAATCAATTATTTTTTTGTTTTCATTATCCACACTTTCAATAGCAAAATCACTTTCAATATTAATATCTTTTTCATTTAAAAGATGTTCCAAAGCTTCAGTTGCTTTAGGTTTTGTAAAAGCACCACTTAGTGGTGTTACAAATGTTATTTCAACTTTATCTCTCATTGTTTTGTGATTAAAGAATGAATCTGCTAAAAATGCAAATTCTAATGGAGCAACTGGACATTTGATTGGCATTTCGGTAATATGAACTAATAATCTACCTCCTTCCCATTCCCTTAATTTATTTCTTAATGCTAATGCTCCTTCAAATGTATAAAAATCAAATACAGATTTTTGCCATTCACTTCCTTTCATTCCTTCTACTTCTTCTGGTGCAATTTTAGCACCTGTTGCTATAATGAGGATGTCATATTCATTTTTAGATCCATCTGCCATACTAATCATGTTTTCATTGTGATTTATTTTATCAATTTTGCCTTGAATTAGATTAACACCTTTTGGAATAAAATCTTTGATGTTTTTAATTATATCTTCAGGAGTATAAATATCAAAAGGAAGAAAAAGATAGCCAGGTTGATAATGATGTTCTTCTCTTTCATCAATTATATCTATTGACCATTCACTATTTTTAAGATGATGTTGCAAATGATTTGCCATCATTGTGCCAGAAGTTCCAGCACCAAGTATAATTAGTTTTTTCATAAATTATTTATAATCAAGTTGTTATCTAAAAGTATAAATGTAATTATGTATTTACACCTTTTAATAATACAAAATTAAAGAAAAATTAATTGGTTATGTGTAACATTAGTTACTCAAGAAATATGATTGTTATCATATAAAACTTATTTAAATATGACAAAAGTCATAAAGTTAAAAGATTATAAGTTTTGATTCATATTAATCCCAAATTAATCATTAGAGAAAAATCTGTGTTTAATAGTTTCATCAGTGATTCGGGATTTTGATTTAAATTCCCCTCTTTGTAGAGGGGTGGCTGGCTTCGAGCCAGACGGGGTGTTTGTCTTTTGTACTTTTTATCATTCATGCCCTATTATTTCCCAAAAAAAATAATTCTATTGAGTAATTTGGGTTAGTATAAACAATATTTCAAAATTTATTGAGAAGATATTTATTGATGTGTTCACAACTGTACTATTTAATTTTTTTTAGATAAAAAAATATTAGACTCAGTTAATATTAGAATTTTAGCAAATCTCGAAAACAAAAAACAACAAAAACATGATTAAATTTAGTTCAATATTTCTAATTCTATTCTAATCACTAAATTTGAAACCTTTTTAAATTTTTTAAGTAATAATATTATTAAGTTTAAGTAATTTGTAAATTAAAATTATTAGTTTTTTGGAAAACAATTCTCAGGTGATATTATGAAAAAATACAACACATACCTTATGCTTGCATTATTAAGCATTGTCTTGGCAAGCTGTGCTACTACTAAAACTACTTCTTATTCTGATCCAGATTTTAGAGGTAAAAAATTCAATTCAATTTGTGTTTATGCAGAAGTTGAAGATTTGGAAATGAGAAAAACATTGGAAACTAAATTAGCAGATGAATTAAAAGATAATGGGATTGTTACTTTTATTGGAATTGACTTGTTTCCACCAACTCGTGAATGGACTGATGATCAATTTCAAAAAACATTGAAAGATATAAAAGTTGATGGATATTTAAGAGTTAGGTTAACCAACACTGATGTAAGAGAATCTATAGGCAATGCTACAACTACTACCACTACAAATGGTGAAAAAGTTAAAGCAAATAGAGATAACAAAGAAAAATATAAAGAAGTTTCAACGAGCACTACAACTGTAAATAGAACTAAAACATTTTACTCAAGTTTCAAAACTGATTTAATTGAAGTAGCATCAAACAAACTTGCTTGGACTGCTACTTCCAATTCAGAATCTGGAGAATGGCTTGGATCGGAATTTAATCTAATTTTTGGATCTTTTTCTTCTGATATTGCAAAAGAACTTAAAGCAAAAGGTCATATAAGATAGCATTGCTAAAAGTTAAATGATTTCAAAGGGCTGTCTGCAAAGTTTTCAAACTTATTAGCCAGTCCTTTTTGATTATTAATTTAGCATTTTCAAAAAAGTTCTTTGCTTAAAATTATATAAATTTATCGTGATTTTGGATTTAAATAAATTACAAAGTACAAAGTAAAAGAAAATTAATTGGCAATGTGTAAAATTCTTTACTCAAGAAGAGCTTTTGGGAATGAAAAAACTTATTAAAAGAGGGAAGTAACTCAAAATAATCACTTAAATTTATACAAAAAGTCACTTTTGGAAAAAAATTATTTTCTAATATGTCGCTAATCTCTTTAATATTGTACTTAAAAAATTAACAAATCTACTATAAGTTAATAACAAGTGCAAAAACTCAATTTACTTTCTATTAACTTGTAAGTCTAAATTAATCTAAAACTGAATTTAAAATATGTCTGAATTTGTTCATCTTCACAATCACACCCATTATTCTTTGCTTGATTCTATAACTACTGTAGATGAGTTAGTTACCGAAGCTAAAAATGACAATCAACACGCAATTGCTTTAACTGATCATGGTGTAATGTTTGGTTTAATCGAGTTTTACAAGAAATGTAAAAGTAAGGAAATTAAACCAATACTCGGCGTAGAAGCATATATGGCTAATGGTAGTAGGTTTGAAAGAAATAATAGAAAAGATAAAAAAAATTACTACCACGTTATACTTTTAGCTAAAAATGTATCTGGCTATAAAAACATAATGCGAATGACGTCATTAGCTAATATTGAAGGATTTCATTACAAACCACGTATAGATGAAGAACTTTTAAATGAATATCATGAGGGTGTAATATGTACATCAGCATGCATGGGTGGGGTAGTATCATCTCATGTTGTAGATGGTAATTACAATTTAGCTTATGAAACTGCTGAAAAATATAAAAATCTTTTTGGAGATGATTTTTATTTAGAAATCCAAAATCACTTTTTGAAAAACGATCCATTAATATTAGAGCAAGTTCCAGATATTGCCAAGAAATTAGGAATTAAGCTTGTTGCTACAAATGATGTTCACTATGCTAAAAAAGAACAAGCATTAGCACACAATGCACTTCTTCATATTAGAGATTACTCTGCTAATGAAGACATGGATATTAACATTCTTAAATATGGTGTTGATGAATATTATGTCAAATCTCAATTAGAAATGAAAAGTCTATTTAGCGCATTTCCAGATGCATTACAAAGCACTTTAGAAATAGCTGATAAATGTGATGTAGAGTTAGATATGAAAACTAATCACATGCCCATTTTTAATATACCTTTTGAGTCTAAAGCTAAAGATTTAGATGAATATCTTACTGAATTAGTTTATGAAGGTTTGCAAAAGAGATTTGAAGTAATTACTCAAAAACTAAAAGATAGAGTGGATTATGAGCTTTCTGTTATTATTAAAATGGGGTTTCCAGGTTACTTTTTAGTTGTAGCTGATTTTATCAGAGCAGCTAGAGAGATGGGTGTTAGAGTTGGTCCGGGACGTGGTTCTGCTGCTGGATCATTGGTCGCTTATGCACTTTGGATAGTTGATGTTGATCCATTAAAGTATGATTTGTTATTTGAGAGGTTCTTAAATCCTGATAGGGTTTCAATGCCCGATATTGACGTTGATTTTTCTGATGATAAGAGGGAATTAGTAATTGATTATGTTAAAGAAAAATATGGAAAAGAATCAATTGCTATGATTTCTACTTTTGGTAAACTTACTTCTAAAGCAGCAATTACTGATGTTGGTAGAATTTTAAAAGTTCCTTTGGAACTTGTTAAAGAAATTACGAAGAAAATCCCAGTCAAACTTGGAGTAGTAACTCCAATGAAAGAAGTAATAACTCTGCCTGAACTAAAACAGTATGTTGAAAGTAATGATCCAAAACTTAAATTATTATTTGACTTAGCCACCAAATTAGAAAAGAGAAATAGAAATAATGGGATGCACGCTGCTGGGGTTGTGATAGCTCCTGGAAATATGCTTGATTATGTTCCATTAGTAAAAGCACCTAAAGAAACCAATATTTATACAACCCAATATACTATGAAAGATTTAGAAGATATTGGTTTAATTAAAATGGATTTTTTAGGTCTTAAAACTCTTCGTATTCTTGATGATGCTGTGGCTATGATTAAAGAAAACACTGGAATTTTTATTGATATAGATAATCTAGATTTGTTTGATGAGAAGACATATAATTTGATAGGTGAAGGTAATACTCTTGCAATTTTTCAATTTGAGTCAAATGGAATGCAAGAATATTTGAAAAAAATGAAGCCCAAAAGTATTGATGATCTTGCAGCTATGAACGCTCTTTATAGACCAGGACCAATGGGGAATATCCCTGAATTCTTAGAAAGACGTGCAGGAACAAAGCCTGTGGTTTATATTCACCCAATTATGGAAGAATCGCTTAAAAATACTTTTGGAATCATTGTTTATCAAGAGCAAGTAATGAGATTGGCTCAAGATATTGGAGGCTATACTCTTTCTCAAGCTGATTTGCTTCGTAGAGCTATGGGTAAAAAAGATGCATATCAAATGGAAAATGTTATTAAGCCAGAGTTGATTAAAAGAATGGCTGAAAAAGGTGTAGATTCTAAAGTAGCAAATGAAATAACTGAATTGATTGTAAAGTTTGCTGATTATGGATTTAATAAATCACATGCTGTTGTTTATTCATATATTGCTTATCAAACTGCATTTTTAAAAGCAAATTACCCAGCTGAATTCCTTGCTGCAACTATGTCAGCCGAATTAAATAACCAAGCAAAAATAGTAGAGCTTAAAGACGAAGCCAAAAAAATGGGAGTAAAGACAATTGCCTTCACCCGCGTTGGTGGTGATATTTCAAAAATAGCCGATTTAAGCATTGAAGTACCTTCTCTCAACACTCAACATATACAGGAATGTCACATGCTGATTTTAAAGGTTTCTTTGATTTCTGTGCAAGAGTGGAAATTAGATTAGTAAACCGTAGAGCTTTAGAAGCATTAATATGTTCAGGAGCCTTTGATGGCTTGGCTGATAATGGTCATAGAGCTGCGTATATGTTGGCTATAGATTCAGCATTAGATTATTCAAAATCTATGTCTGAAGGACACAATAGTTCTATGGATAGTCTTTTTGCTGGAGGTGATGAAACTTCATTTACAGAACCACAATTACCAGAAATTCCAATTTGGACAGATGAATATAGGTTAGAAAAAGAAAATGAATATTTAAATTATTATGTTACAGGCCACCCTTTAATGAAATATGAAGCCCATATCGATTCTCTTTCATCTGTAACTACTAAAAATTTCAATGGTGTTAAAACTGATGACCCTGTTTCATATTGTGGTATTATTACAGATATAAGAACTCGAATTGATAAAAACAAGAAAACAATTGGATTTATTACTATTGAAGATTTTACTGGTAAAGCAGAATGTATCTTTTGGTCAAAGGCTTGGGAAGAAAATGAGAAATATATAATAAAAAATTCAATTGTCTATATTTATGGAAAAGTAAAAGATGTTCCAGAAATTAAAGAAGTTGAAAATTTAATTGATGAAAGCGAAGATTCTCAAGAAAAGGATGAAATACTTAAAATTGTTGTTGATTATATTGAACCTATTGAAAAAGTAGTTAATGAATTTTGTACTGGGTTTAAAATTTGGATAAATGAAGATGATAAAGAGTTGAAATCTAAATTAGAAGAATTAAGTAAAATCCAATTATTAACTAAAGGAGCTAAGTCTATTTTAATCATAAATTTAAAACAAAATAGTGGTCAGAAAATTTTGATTTATGAAGCTGAAAAAGCTAATATTATTCCTAATAGTGAAAATACAATAAAACTAATGGGTATATTTGGAAATAACAGCATACGTCTTTTAATGAACAGAATGGAACGAAATGAAAAACTAGATAAAAGACAATCTTGGAAGAAAAAGCAATAGATATACTGTTTTTTATTAAATCTTTGTTTTAAACGTCAATTTCAAAAATGAAATAATCAATTATCTACATGAAAAACAAAAAGCCTAATCAGTTAATAAATGAGAAAAGTCCTTATTTACTTCAACATGCTTATAATTTAGTAGATTGGTATCCATGGTCAGATGAAGCTTTTCAAAAAGCTAAAAATGAATTGAAACCAATTTTTTTGTCAATTGGTTATAGCACTTGCCATTGGTGTCACGTAATGGAGCACGAATCTTTTGTTGATGAGGAAGTAGCTTTTATTTTAAACAACAATTTTGTTTCAATCAAATTGGATAGAGAGGAAAGGCCAGACTTAGATCAAATCTACATGACAGCCTGTCAAGTGCTTACTGGTGCTGGTGGTTGGCCCCTTACAATATTTATGACTCCTGAAAAGAAGCCGTTTTTTGCTGGAACATATTTTCCAAAAGTTTCTAAATTTAATAAAATTGGATTTATAGATTTAATAAATCGAATACTTGATGTTTGGAATAAAGACTATTTTCAAGTGATTGAATCTGCAAATGAAATTACAAAATCTTTAAATAAAAATGTAACTTATATTATTCAAAACTCTATTGATTTTAATGTTATAGAAGTTGCCGTTTCTAAATTGCAAAGTACTTATGACGAATATTATGGTGGATTTGGCTCTAGACCTAAATTCCCAATGGGGCATAACCTTTCATTTTTATTAGATTATTATTATTTCAAAAATGATGATAGTGTTCTTAAAATGGTTGAGAAAACTTTAATTGAACTAAGAAAAGGAGGAATATATGATCAGATTGGTTATGGATTTCATAGATATTCAACTGATGAAAGATGGTTGGTACCTCACTTTGAAAAAATGCTTTATGATAATGCTTTGCTGATTATTGCATATTCAAAAGCCTATTCAATTACTAAAAATGAATTTTACAAAGATACAGTAAATGAAATAATTGAATATATTGCAAGGGATTTAACAAATCCACAAGGTGCTTTTTATTCTGCTGAAGATGCTGATAGCGATGGTGAAGAAGGTAAGTTTTATGTTTGGACTGAAATTGAAATTGATGAAATTTTAGGTAAAGATTCAGAGTTTTTCAAAAAGATTTTTAATGTTAATACTGATGGAAATTTTGTTCACGAAATCCATGCTTCAAGTGATGGAACAAATATACCTCACTTAGTAAAATCTTATTCTGAGCTTGCAACTGATTTTGAAATTGAAGAAAGTGATTTGTTAAAAAGGATTGGAACTTTGAAACAAAAACTTTTTGAAATTAGGGAAAAAAGAATAAGACCATTTAAAGATGATAAGGTATTGACAGATTGGAATGGGCTTATGATTTCAGCATTAGCATTATCAAGCAAATATCTAAAAAATAACAACAATCTAATATTTGCAATAAATGCTGCTGAATTTATTATAGATAATTTATATAAAGGTAATAAACTACTTCATAGATACAGGGATGGAGAATCAAAATTTGATGCAAACTTAGATGATTATTCTTATTTGTGTTATGGATTGATAATGCTTTTCAAATCTACTTTTAATCCTAAATATTTGAGAATAGTATTTGAACTTCAAGAAACTATGAACAAAGAATTCGAAGATAAAGTAAATGGGGGATATTATAATACCAAAGTAGAAAATATTGATACAATTGCAAGAATTAAAGAACTTTTTGATGGAGCAATGCCATCAGGTAACTCAATTCAAATGATGAATTTAGTTGAACTTTTTAATATAACTTCTGACATTACTTTTAGAGACAAAGTAGATTTTCATTTTAAAGCAACTTTATCAACGATTAACAAATATCCAAGTGGAGCAACATTTTATTTAAGTGCTTTGCTTAAATTTCAAAATCCAACTAAATCGTTAATAATTATAACAGAAAATAATCAATTCAAAATTCCAGATGATGAAATTGAAGTTGTTGTACTTAATAATGAAAATAAAAGTAAGTTGATAGAACTTATTCCATATTTACAAAATTTCACTTTGTTAAATGGTAAAACTACTTATTACTATTGTGAAAACTTCAAGTGTAACTTGCCTGTAAATGAAATTTAATTGATTGAAAATTAGTTGCTATATCTTTTTATAAAACATTTAACTAACAAATTTATCAAGGACTTAAAGTTAACTTTATATATGCATCAAAGGGAATAGTTGAAATCTCTTTGATTGATTCAGATGATTGACTAAAGTGAGAAGCAACAGAGTGCCAATCTAAACTAGAATTTGAGGCAAATTTCACACTTTTCTTAATTGCATCACTATTCAAAAAAACAACTAAATTATTCTTTTCAAAAGTGTAATATGCATTAGTAAAATACATTTGGTAACTGTCTGAACCTTGAAATGTGCCATCTTTTTTATCATAGTCAGATTTGAAATAAACATCAGTATTATTATAATTCATATAATCAATGTAATTTGAATCTTTATTAAATCTAATATCTGTAATTTTTGAATAAGATCGAACATATTCACTAGTATTATTAGAGAAATAACCATCAAAACTACACAAATTAAATCTCATACTATCTTTTGATTGATTTGGACAACCCAAAATTGATACATTTTTAGAAGCGTAATAGCTTTGATTATAAACTGGGTAATTATTTGAGTTGATTTCATTAAATTGAAGATAACTTTCAAAATCAGTTGTTTTACTGTTAGATGTTCCACCACCATACTCAGAAAAGTTTTTTGTTTTAATTATATTGATTTTGGAACTAACTAAAGTCATTGAGTTATAGTTGAAATTATTGTTCTTTTGCATTGGAAAATTAATATCATATTTATTGCTTATTTTTAAATTCATTTCGTAATTTGTTTTTGAATAATTTGAATAGCTCACAACATGATAACCTCTCTTAAAACAATTAAAAGTGAAAATATGATCATTAGTCTGAACTGAATTAGTTTTTTCCTTTTGATAAACTACTTCTGAATTATCTGAACCATTAAATTCCAAAATACTGTTTAGTCCATTTGATTTAGCAAGTTTTATAAGTTTTAATTGGTTTTGTTTTAAATCATCTTGGATATTTAAATAATAAATACCGGCGTTCAAGCCACCCAAATCTAAATTGAAATTATGAACACCATTTTCTAAATACTGAGATTTTGATAAAACAACATTACCAAGCAAATCAAATAATGAAAAAGTAATATTAGAAGGATTTGTTTCATAAATCGTAAAACTTGTTTGATATTCAAATGGATTTGCACTATTTAGTTTTACAAAAGAGTTATAATCATTTGAGTTATCATCAACTCCCATTACATAATAGTCCAAATCAATTGAATCAACTGTAATTGTTTTATGAGTCTTATTAGTAACATCTTGCACTTGGATACTATCTAATTTCAAAGGTAAGTTGGTATTTGAATCAATTGCTTTAAACAAAAGCATTTGAGTAGCTTTAAGATCAATTATACTTATTAAAAGTGTACAAATCAAAACTAAATAACAATATCTCTTTTTCATAAAACCTCAAATTTGAATTAGTTATAACTCGAAATATAACTTATGTTGGCTATATGCGAAATACATTAATAATAGATGGTGATTGTGGTATTTGTACACACTTTGGAAATTTCTTGAAAACTTATGATATAAATGATAATTATGATTTAGTTACTTTTAATCAATTAGCAGATATTCAAGAAATTGATTCAAACAGAATATCTTATGAAAATATGAATTTTGTAAGTAATAAAGGTATATATTATATGCAGTTTCGTGCAGTAATGGAAGCTATGAAATTAACTTCTGGAATTTTTAAATTAATAGGATTATTAGGTTCGAATAAGATAGTTTCATTTATTTTTACTCCTATTTATATATTAATTCGCAATAATCGGTCAAATATTTCAAAACTTTTAGGCTATAAAGCTTGCGAAGTTCGATATAATGTAAAAAAATAGCACTTATCCACAGTCTCAAAATTGTTTATTATACTTATTATCACTAAATTTGTATATAAAATTTTATCAAACCTTTAATTTATTATTTAAACCAAAATTATGAGTAACATTCATCATTACGATCAGTTCGTAAATCGTCACATTGGTCCCTCAGATGATCAAATCAATCAAATGCTAATATCTATGAATTACAATAGCTTAGATGAATTGATTGATAATACAATACCTCAAAAAATCAGACTTAAAAACCCAATTAATATTGGTGATGCCGTTTCTGAATTCGACTTTTTAAAATCAATTAAAGCCACGACTTGCAAAAACAAAGTATTGAAATCGTTTATTGGACTTGGATATAACTCAACTATTACTCCTGCAGTTATTTTAAGAAATGTATTAGAAAATCCAGGATGGTACACACAATATACACCTTACCAAGCTGAAATATCACAAGGAAGGCTTGAAGCATTAATCAATTTTCAAACTATGATAATTGATTTAACTGGTATGGAAATAGCAAATGCTTCTTTGCTTGACGAAGGTACTGCAGCTGCAGAATCTATGCACTTATTCCATTCAATGAGAAAACCAAACCAAAATACTTTTTTAGTTTCTGAGAAATGCTTCCCTCAAACTATTGATATAATTAAAACTAGAGCTTCTCCTCTAGGAATTAATGTTATAGTTGGTTGTTCTAAAAAGTTTGAATTAAATGATAATACTTTGGGAGTTTTGGTACAATATCCAAATAAAGATGGTAAAGTTGGCGATTATGCAGATTTATTCAAAAGATGTGCTGATAAAGGAATTTTTACATGCGTTGCTACCGATATTCTTAGCCTTGCATTACTAACTCCACCGGGAGAATTTGGTGCTGATGTAGTTGTTGGCTCTACTCAAAGATTTGGAGTACCAATGGGATTTGGTGGTCCTCACGCAGCATATTTTGCTACAAGAGATAAATATAAAAGAAATATCCCAGGTAGAATGATTGGTTTTACTATTGATGCTCAAGGTAATAAAGCATTAAGAATGGCACTTCAAACTCGTGAACAACATATCAAAAGAGAACGTGCTACTTCAAATATTTGTACTGCTCAGGTACTTTTGGCTATTATTGCTGGAATGTATGCAGTTTATCATGGTCCTAAAGGTGTAAAAGCTATTGCTCAATACTTGCATAATCTTGCTGCTAAATTAGAAACAAATCTAAAAGCATTAGGCTTTAACCAAATGAATGAATTTTACTTTGATACAATTAGGATAGAACTTAATTCTACTCAAATTACGAAATTAAAAACACTTTCTGTTAATAAAGGTTATAACTTTAATTACACTGATGAATATGTAACTATTTCACTTGGTGAGACTACACAAATTGAAGATATTGAAGATATTATAAATATTTTTGCTGAACTTGCTGGAAAAACTGCAAGTATTTCAATTTCTGATACTGCTGAAAATCGTATTCCAAGTAATTTAAATAGAACTTCTAACTACTTAACTCATCAAGTATTTAACTCTTACCACAGCGAAACAGATTTGTTAAGATACTTGAAAACCTTAGAAAATAAAGACTTATCATTAACTAAATCAATGATTCCTCTTGGCTCTTGTACAATGAAACTGAATGCAACTTCGGAGATGATACCAGTTACTTTCCCTGAACTTGGTAATATTCACCCTTTTGCACCTTTAGATCAAGCACAAGGCTATATGGAGTTAATTACTGAACTTGAAAAAGATTTGGCTGAAATTACTGGTTTTGCTGGAGTTTCACTTCAACCAAATTCTGGTGCTCAAGGAGAGTATTCTGGATTGATGGTTATTAGAGCTTATCATCATTCTCGTGGTGATCATCATAGAAATGTATGTGTTATACCTGCATCAGCTCATGGAACTAATCCTGCTTCGGCAGTAATGGCTGGAATGAAAGTAGTTGTAGCTAAAACAAACCCTGATGGCTCAATTAACTTTGAAGATTTGCAAGCAAAAGTTGAAGCTAATAAAGATAATTTAGCTGCACTAATGGTTACTTACCCTTCAACAAATGGTATTTTCGATGAAAATATTATTGAAGTGTGTGATATAATCCATGCAAATGGTGGTCAAGTATATATGGATGGTGCAAATATGAATGCACAAGTTGGCTTGACTAGTCCTGGTATGATTAATGCAGATGTTTGCCACTTAAATTTACATAAAACTTTCTGTATACCTCATGGCGGTGGTGGACCTGGTGTAGGACCAATTTGTGTTGCAAAACATTTAGTTGAATTTTTACCGGGATCTGCAGTTGTTAATATTGATAGAGGTAATTCTATTTCATCTGTATCTGCTGCTCCTTGGGGATCTGCAAGTATATTGGTTATATCTTATGCATTTATCAAAATGATGGGTGGCAAGGGCTTAAAAAAAGCAACTGAAGTAGCAATCTTAAATGCAAATTACTTAAAAGAAAAGCTTAAAGACCATTATAAAGTATTATTTACTGGTTCAAAAGGAAATGTAGCTCACGAGTTAATTTTTGATATGAATGGATTTAAAGCTACTTGTGGAATTGAAGTAACAGATATTGCAAAAAGATTAATGGATTATGGTTTCCACGCTCCTACTGTTTCTTTCCCAGTTCCGGGTACATTGATGGTAGAGCCAACTGAATCTGAGCCACTTGCTGAATTAGATAGATTCATTGAAGCAATGATTTCAATACGACAAGAAATTAAAGATTTGGAAGATGGAGTAGCACAAAAAGAAAACAATATTTTAAGTAATGCTCCTCACACTTCACAAGTAGTAATAGCTGATGAGTGGGACAAACCATATTCAAGAGCAAAAGCAGCTTTCCCAACCGAGCATACTAAAAAAGCTAAATTCTGGCCCACAGTATCTCGTGTGAATGATGCTTATGGCGATAGAAATTTAGTTTGCTCATGCAATCCAATTGAAGATTATATAGAAAATTAAAACTATCTATATTTCAAAATTTAAATAGTCCAGTCAATAAATTTTGACTGGACTATTTTTATATTTGCATTTAGAAGCAATTCTGCAAATATAAACTCGTTTTTCATTCCATAGTTGCACTTGGGACAATATAGACTTAAATCAGTCCTCTTATTTGCACTTAACAATAATTTTGCAAATATAAACTCATTTTTCATTCCATAGTTGCACTTGGGGTAAAATATTATAAATTGTCGATTTATATTTGCAATATCATTTGATTATACAAATAAGAATACTTATATTTGCATAATACTAATTAAATGCAAATAGAAATGTTTATCAAAAATTTTATATCAGGAACTTACAGACAACAATATGAGTTCAAAAGCTTTTATCCTGAGTCAATAAATCACTATTGGGCATTGGACGATAATGAAACTATTGCTTTACTTTCTGAAGCTAATATTAAGCTAGGAGAATTAAATGCATTTTCTCAATTAATTCCAAGTGTTGATTTATTTATCAAGATGCACATCAGAAAAGAAGCTACTTTAAGCTCAAAGATTGAAGGTACTCAAACTAATATTGAAGAGTCATTGCAAGATATTGATGAAATCAAACTTGAAAATCGAGATGATTGGCAAGAAGTAATCAATTATGTTGACTCTATGAACTATGCAATTTCAATGCTTAGCGAATTACCAATTTCAAATCGTTTGATTTTGAATACACATAAAATTTTGATGAAAGGTGTGAGAGGCGAAAGGAAGACTCCGGGTGAATTTAGGAAAAGTCAAAATTGGATTGAAGGAAATAGTATTAAAAATGCAACCTATGTACCACCAATTCATATTGAAATCCAAGATTTAATTAGTGATATGGAAAAATTTATTCATAATGATGAATTAAGAGTTCCTGAATTAATTAAAATCGCTATTATTCATTATCAATTTGAAACTATACACCCATTCTTAGATGGTAATGGTAGAATTGGTCGTCTTTTGATTACTTTGTATCTTGTGAGCAAAGGTTTGCTTTTGAAACCAGCTTTGTATCTTTCTGATTATTTTGATAGATTCAAACCTACTTACTATGAGTGCCTAACAAGGATAAGAACTGAAAACGATATGAACTACTGGCTAAAGTATTTTCTAATTGGAATTAGAGATACTGCACAAAATTCAATTGATACATTTAAAGCAATTATCGAACTTAAAAATGATATTGAAATTAATCGTATTACTACTCTTGGTAAAAAACAAAAATTAGCAAGAGCATTTATGCCAATTATATTTGATCAGCCAATTATAGACATGAGTTTGACTGCTGAAAGACTTAAAGTAAATAAATCAACTGCTTCTAGAATATTAGAAGATTTTGTTGCTTTGGGAATACTTATAGAAAAAACTGGATTCAAAAGAAATCGAAAATTTGAGTTCAAAGATTACATTGACTTATTTAGATAATCCAGCTTAATATCTTAAGTTGGATTATCTATATTTGCACTTTTCTATAATTCTGCAAATATAAACTCATTTTTCATTCCATAGTTGCACTTTGGAGGAAATAATTACAAAGTTTTCCACAATTTTGAGATGAAATTGAGTTTGAAGTGTTTTATATATATAAGTCAGTACAAATTTTGAAAATTTTATTTTAAAGATGAAAAAACAAATACTATATTTTTTAATTTTACTTTTTTTGGATTTTTGTTTATCTTTTTCTAAATGGGAGAAATTACAAAGTCCTTTAAACAATTATCCACAAATTGTTTCATCTAAACAAAGCATATTTGCAAAGAATCATTTTGAGAATATATTATATAAAAGCACAAATAATGGTAATGCTTGGATAAAGTTAGATACTCTAATAGATGATTATTTGTTTTATGGGGGATATTTAGTATTCAATAAAAGTAAATTATATGTTTTTGAAAAAATTGGAAATAATAGTTTTGTAAGTGATGATGAAGGAAATACATTTAAAAAAATAGATACAAAATCTTTTGGTGTTTCAAGAGCAATATTTAAAGATTCTTTAATTATTTGTATAGATAATAGTGAGACTAAAATATTTAGAAGTAGCAATAATGGTGAATCTTGGGAACAAAAACTTGATCTGAATGGTATCATAATGAGATCATTAACTTCAAATAATAAATATTTTTTTGCGACTGAATACGAATCTGCTCATGATAGTATTCATAGAAGTGATGATAATGGTGTAACTTGGAAAAGTGTTTCAAAACTTCTGTTAGCAAGTGCTATTACTTTTGGAACAGATAATGAAACTTTAATTTTAAATTCAACTTTTGGTATGTTTAGGAGTACAGATTATGGTATAAATTGGGTAAAAACAGAACAAGATTTAATTGATATAAATATCAGAAACTTTGCAAATTACAAAAACATAACTTTTGCATTAGGAGAAAATTTTTATTTAAGTTATGATAATGGGCTAAATTGGGAAATAAATGAAGATGGGTTTGATAAGAGTAGGTTAAGTTTGAATTGGATATGTTTTGATGATAAATATGTATATGTAACTTCTGATTATGATATTTGGAGAAGACCATTAAATGAAATCGAACAAAAACTAACTGCAAATTTTGATTTAGTTTTTAGTATTGGAGAAACTCCTTTTACAGTTAAGTTTAATAACAAATCAATAGGAGATATAAAATCTTATAAGTGGTATTTTGGTGATGGCGATTCTAGTTTGATTAAAAATCCAAATCATATTTATAAAGAAGTTGGATATTTTGATGTTACTTTAATTGTTTTCGATGGACAAATATATGATACATTAGTTAAAAAAAGCTGTATTAAAACCCAACTACCATTTAAAGCAATGTTTGAATTATCTGAAAATAGTGGGATTATTCCTTTGGAAGTTCGATTTTTAGATAAATCATTAGGAGAAATTAAATTTTACAAATGGTATTTTGGTGATGGTGATTCAAGCACATTTAAAAACCCAATTCATACTTACATTAAAACAGGAATTTTTGATGTTACATTAGTTGTATCTGATTCTCTGTTTCAAAATAAATTAACTTTAAAAAATCACATTCAAGTTTTTCAAAATCTCCAAGCTATATTTGAAAATTCAAATAATATTGGATTAGCTCCTTTAAATGTTAATTTTATCAATAAATCAACAGGTGAAATCAAAAGTAATAAATGGTATTTTGGTGATGGTGCTTCTAGTATTTTATCAAACCCAAGCCATACATACACTAAAGCTGGTAATTTCACAGTTTCATTAATTGTTTCTGATGGAACTACTTCAAGTACTTATACTAAAGAGAAATTTATTAGTGTATCAGATAATACTGATGTAGAGGGGGGACTATTTAATAAAGAAACTCCACCTTTCTCACCAAATCCTGTAAAAGATAAGCTGTTTATTAAAACTACTGAATTCAATATTGATGATAAAATACAAATACTTGACTTGAAAGGTAGGAAATTAATTGAAACTGAACTAAATGAAATAATTGATGTTTCTAGCTTATCAAAAGGAATTTATTTCCTTAAAATTAGAGATAAAGAGTGGAAATTTATAAAGGAATAATACGTAATATCTACATGATATGTGCGTCTTCATAAAATCTAATATTGAACAGAATTTAAAAATAATTATTTTTAAATATGTTAATATTTATATTATGAATAGCGTCCAGCTTTAGCTGGATGTAAAAAATGTTATAAATGAGAAAATTGGCTTTAGCCAAACATACCCTTAACTAAATTCAGGGTGACATAAACAAGAGAAAAAAACGCAAAATCACTGCAAAAACTGAAATGAATGAATTTGTGTAAAGTTTTGAGAAATATAAGCTTTAGATTGTTTTAGCCAAAATAATATTTGGAAAACTTATTTGGAAAATTTTTCCAAAACTGACTTTGGTTTTGGTTCATTCTCCCCTTGGAAAATTGCGACAGCAATTTGGAATTGTTTTAAAGTGGGGTTCTTAATTTGATGTTGCTTGAAATAAAAATCCAAATATACCCTTAACTAAATTCAGGGTGACAAAAAAAAAATAAAAATGCAGAATCACTGCAAAAATTGAAATGGTTTTAATTGCAGAATTTGGAAAAAAATGAAGTGTAAAAAAAATATCGGCTAATTTTGACAAAAATCGCACTTTGGAAAACTTATTTGGAAAATTTTTCCAAAAAATGAATTTGGTTTTGGTTTCTTCTCCCATTGGGGAGGAAAAAAAGTGGGGTTCTTAATAGGTTGTTTTTTGAAAGCAAAAATATTATATACCTGCATGCGCAGGTATGACATAAATAAAATTCAGTATTACTCCTTCTCCTTACTAAGGAGAAGGATGGGATGAGGTCTCTTAGTAATGTTGCTTTAAGAACAAATGTCTTATTTTTGTGGAGCACTTCAAAAAAAATCACCTATATGAGCTTAATATTACCAGCTCATATAGATGAAAAAAATGTAAAGGTTGAATTTATTTAATACTAAATCTATTAGATTTTAGTTTAGTGGTTTCTTTGATTTTATTATGAATATTGATAGTATGTTGTTCAGAGATTTTAAGCTCACAAGAAATTTGTTTTAGAGTTTTATCTTTGTTATTCTTAATGTATCTAATTATAAATTTTTCAATATTAGATAACCTTGGAATATAAAACCTTAGTCCCGAAAGATTCTTCAAGAGAACTCTTATTGTTTCTATACCACATACTTCAGCCAATAATTTTAGATCACAAGATAAATCTTCAAATTCGATTTGTTGGTAGATATTCATAGTTTCCTCATTAGTATAAATTGTTTTTATTAAAATAAAATCTATCAAGATATTCAAAGATCATAAATTCTAAATCTGTGATTATCTCACTAGGTAAAGCATTGATTTTCTTCATAATATTAAAAATATTATCAAATATAATATTGATATATGAATTTCTTATCTTGTTGTCCAATTCTAGAAAATTAAGACTTAAGATAGCATTTAGCTCTTTTAGAGCTGATTTAATAGATTTTTTCATGATAAATCCAATTAAGTTGTTGAAAAATTAAAGTGTTATTTGTTTTTTATAAAAAATATTATTATGTTTGTGTGTAGATTTTACACGAATTTTGTTTTTCGTTTATATCTTCATAACAAATATATGTAGATTTTACATTTTTATCAAGTAATATTTTCACATTATGCAAAATTATTATTTAGAAGTTGGAAAAAGACTTCGTGAAGTACGTTCAATTTTTAATGAAGGAACCAAATTATCAGGTGAGCAATTTGCTTATCTTTTAGAAGAAACAGGTGATAGAATTAGAAATTACGAATTAGGCAGAGCTACTGTACCAGTCCGTTTATTATTTGCATTATATAATCGTGGAATCAATCCTATATATATAATTGCTGGAGAAGGTAGTATTTTTGCAGATAATAAAGAAGGTAAAAAGTTCAAAAAAATTGTTGAAGAGCGTTCTACATTTGATAAAGTAGATAGCTTTATTCTTAAGGCAGCAGCTGGGAGGCTTGAGCAATGAGCCAATATTTGAACAAATATGCAGAAAAACTTAATAGTTTTACTGAAGAGCAACTTTTGAAAGAATATAGAGTATTGTTTAGAATTCAGTCAGATGATACTGACAATTTAAGCTTAAAGTTTGACATTTTAAATAATTGGCTTGAAGATAACAACAAAAGTTTATTAGAAACTCTTCAATTAGAAGTTGCATTAGATAATGAAGAGGGGATTGATGATGAGATTTTGCACGCTCTTAAAGCTCAAAATAGAACTTTAGGCGAGAAAATTAGAGGAAATGAAAGAATTATTAAACAGCTTGTTGAAGTAATTGGTGTTGACCTTAGCTTTTTAGGAATTGCTAGAGTAGAAGGTGATTCAATGATAGATATAGGTTTGCAAAATGGTGATATACTCTTTTATGAAAGAAGTCAAAAAATTTATGATGGAGATATTACAGTATTAAACATTAAAGATAAAACTTTTGTAAAAAGATTTAGAATAATTGAAGGTAAAAACTGGATTTATCCTGAAAACAAGAATTATGAAGCTTTGTGTTTAGATGATGTTAATAATTTTGAAATTCTTGGCGTAGTTAAAACTAAATTATCTAGTATATAATGGATAACCCAACAAATAATGACAAAGATTATTATTACGATGAAAAAGGATTAATTGTATTTTCAAAGGAATTCCATTTGAAAAGAGGATATTGTTGTAAAAGTGGATGTAAAAATTGCCCTTATGATTATCATAAAAAGGATGAAATAACAAAATGACAAAACATATATTATTAATTATAATCGTTATTTTTAGCTTTTCTTGTAGTGGAAATTTAGATGAGAAAGATTATCCAGAAGTATTCTTAGGAACTTGGACTGGGAAATATATAGGAAATGAAGTAATTATTAAAGTTGAGTCAAAGAAATCTCTTCAAATTCAATATACAGAGTCAGGAGTAGCTTTTAAAGCTAATTATAATTTTGACTTACACAATTTGGTTATAGAATCACCTGAAATTTGGTACAAAGTAAAGTATATGAAAGAGAATTCGTTTGAGCTAGAAAAAGAAGGTGATAAATCAATAGAAAAAGCATTAAATATTACAGGAATAGTTTTCACAAGAGTTGAATGAAAGATAAATTTATTGGTGAATGGACTTTGATTAGCATGACAAATGAAAAATCAGATGGTACTATTACTTACCCAAATAGCCAAAATGTAAAAGGCCTGCTTTTATATACTAAAAATAATACTATGTCTGCTCAATTGGGCAATTTCAATAGAAATAAGTTTATATCTAATGATTTTAGATTTGGCACAAATGAAGAAATTATACCAGCTTTCAATGGATATATTTCATATTTTGGAACTTATGAGATAAATGAAGAAAAACAATATATAATCCACCATATTGAAATGAGTTTATTTCCTAATTGGATTGGTACAAAAGTAAAAAGATACTTTGAATTTATTGATGATTCACTAATCTTAAGAGCAACTGCTATTTCAGAAAATGGGATTTCAGTAATTCCTACTCTAACATGGAAAAGAAGAAATTAAATTGAATTTTTCCTTTTATCTATTAATACTTCATTTGCTCTCTCTATTGCGTCATCAATTACAGTTAGTACATTTTTTTCACCAATTTTATTAATTAATCCAGCTCTTTCTAGTTCTTTGTAAATTTGTGGTTGTACTCCAGAAAGAATTAATTGAATTGATTTCTTACGTGATTCATGATAAAATTCCTCAATAACATGCAAACCAGTTTCATCGATATATGGAACAAATCTCATTCTAAGAATTAATACTTCTGGATTATTTTCAATTATTTTCATTTCTTGCTTGAACTTAGCAGCAGCACCAAAGAAAAAAGGTCCTTCAATTTCAAATACTTCAATGCCTTTTGGCAAAAAGTAACAACTTAGTGCTTTAGGATCATCTTTTTCATCTCTATTTTCGTCTCTAGGTAAAAGATTTACTGATGTCATTTTAGACATTCTTTCCATAAATATAAATGCAGAAAGCATCATTCCTATTTCAATAGCAACAGTTAAATCAACTAAAACTGTAAGCAAAAATGATACGACAAGTACTATTGCATCTCTTTTGGGACCATTTAAAATAGAAACAAATGACTCCCATTCACTCATATTATAAGCTACAACTATTAGTATTCCAGCTAAACAAGCCATTGGGATATGAGAAGCTAATCCTCCAAAGAATAGCATTATCAACAGTAATGTTAGAGCGTGAATAATACCAGCAACTGGTGTTTTAGCACCATTTTTAACATTTGTAGCTGTTCGTGCAATTGCACCAGTAGCAGGAATGCCACCAAATAATGAAACAGTTATGTTAGCAAATCCCTGAGCTACTAATTCCATATTTGATTTGTGTGTACTACCAATCATACCATCTGCTACAACTGCAGAAAGAAGTGATTCAATTCCACCCAATAGTGCTATTGTAAAAGCAGGCTGTATTAATTTTTGCAAGGTTGTGTAATCAATGTGAGGAAATGTAGGCATTGGAATTGTATTTGGTATTGCCCCAAATTTACTACCAATAGTCTCTACTGGTAAATGGAAATATTGGACTACTAAAGTTGATCCAATAAGTGCTATCAAAGATCCAGGTATTTTTCTTGAAACTTTTGGAAATACTATTAAAATAATAACTGTAGCAATTGTTATTACAAAAGAATAATTATTAATCCCTCCAAAATTGTTAAAATAGACGACCCATTTTTCAATAAAATCAGCTGGTACTGTTTTAATTTGCAACCCTAAAAAATCTTTGATTTGTGAGCTGAAAATAATTAAAGCAATGCCAGAAGTAAAGCCAACAACTAAAGGGTGAGGAAAGAATTTTATTATTGAACCAAGCCTAGCAAAACCCATTATCAAAAGCATAATTCCAGCAAGAAAAGTTGCTATTATTAAACCATTTACTCCATACTGCTGAACTATTCCATAAACTATTACAATAAAAGCACCGGTTGGTCCACCAATCTGAACCTTACTTCCTCCAAATGCTGAGATTATAAACCCAGCTATAACTGCTGTAATCAATCCTTTTTCTGGAGTGACTCCAGATGCTATTCCGAATGCAATAGCTAATGGAAGTGCAACTATACCAACTATGACACCAGCACTTAAGTCGGACATAAACTTTGATTTGGAATAATCTTTTATTGAATCTACAAGTTGAGGTTTGAACATATTTTCGAAGTTAGTAAATAATTGTTATACAAAAATAACATATTTTCAAAGCAAATAACTATAAGTGCTTTAAAAATTAGATGATAACTAAAACTTAACTAAACAAAAAAAAACTAATTTAGGTATGAATGTTAAAATCACTATTTTTTTTCTTCTATTACTAAAACAAACTCTCCTTTTTGGTTTTCAGCTTTTTTTAAATAATTTAAAACTTCAGTAGCATTTCCTATTTTGAACGATTCGAACACTTTACTGATTTCACGAGCTAAACAAATTCTTCTTTCACCTAAACCAAACTCTTGAAGTTCATTTACAAATTTCAAAATCCTATGGCTAGATTCATAAACTATTACAGTTTCTTGTCTTTCAAGCATATTTTTAATAAAAGTTTGCCTTCCTTTTTTTTGAGGAGGAAAACCTAAAAAAGTAAAATTGTGAATTGCAAATCCACTTACTGTTAAAGCAGGTACAAAAGCAGTTGCACCTGGCAATGGTACAATAAGTAAATTAAAGTGATTGCATAGATTTACAATTTTAAAACCTGGATCTGAAATGCAAGGAGAGCCAGCATCACTTATTAAAGCTACTATTTTCCCACTTTGAATTAATTCTGCAATATAATGTGATTTATCTGCTTCATTATAATCGTGATAGCTTATTAATTTTTTTTCAATTTGATATTTCTTTAACATCATACCTGAGTGTCTAGTATCTTCACAAGCTATTAAGTCACACTCTTTGAGAACTCTTAATGCACGTAAAGTTATATCTTCCAAATTTCCTATCGGAGTTGGAACTAGATATAATCCTGCTTTTAATTTATTTTCCATTTAGTCTTATTTCTTTAAAAAATTTTTTTATAATATATGAGCTTTCTTCTTTTAGAATATCAGGATAAACTTTTATCTGGTGATTTAATTCTTTATTTTCAATTATGTTTATCAAACCACCACAAGCACCAGCTTTGAAATCTGACGTGCCAAAATATAAGTTCTTTAATCTAGCCAATACAATTGCACCCGCACACATTGAACAAGGTTCTAATGTAACATACAAGTTACATGTGTTTAAATTTTTATATCCTAGCTTTTTTATAGCTTTATTAATTGCTAAATACTCAGCATGAAATAAAGTATTATTGTATCTTTCTACTTGATTATGAGCTTTTGAAATTATCTGACCATTAAAAGATACAACAGCACCAATTGGTACATCATTATATCTCAATGCTTTGTTTGCTTCTCTTAAAGCTACTTTCATTAGTTCAATATGAGTATATGTTTTCAAACTCTTGATATAATCCAATTTTTTAATAGCATTTACGTATTTAATCATTAATTATTAGAAACAAACTAAAATAACAAATATGCAAAATGAATTTAAAGTCGCATTCGTTTCAACAAATAAAAAATCAATAAATGGTAGCTTTGGAGGCTCTAAATATTTTGAAGTTTTTACTATCAAAAATGGAGAAATTGAATTAAGAGAAACAAGAGAAACTTTTGTAGATAATGGAAACAAAGTTCTACCAAATATACTGACACCCTTAGATAAAAGCAATCAAAACAACGGAATAGCTAAAAGTTTTTCTTTAAATGTTGTAGATAAATCAAAAGAAAAACATTTAAAAATAGCTCGAACAATTAGTGATTGTGATTTTGTAGTTGCTCGTGGAATGTGTGCAAATGCTCACGATAGTATTTTGCAATTAAATATGAAGCCAATTCGCACTAAAGTTAAAACATTTGAAGAAGGTGTCAAACAAATAGCTAATGGTACAATCATTAGTTATGAATTAAATGAATAACTAATTTTAGTTTTATCTATTTTTTGCCGATACCCTTTTGTATATTGCTAAATTTTTATCAGGGTTTTTTATTATTGAATGAAAAAGATATCTCAAATATTATTGTTTTCTTTAATCTTATGCTTCATAACTAATACTTTATTGGTTTCCGAAAGTAAAATTAAATCTTTTTCTAATAGAAACTTAGGCTGGCAACTTAATACTTTTTATGAAAATAAAAATATATATCCAGATTCAGTTCTTTACTTTGCTAAACTAAGTAATGGTTTCATTTGGGTAACAAATCATTCTTTTATTACAGACAATTTTTCAATTTTAAATAACACAATTAATGGTAATGTAGTTATTTATAATTTTGTAAATTCTAAGAAATCATCATTTGAAGCTAAATTAAATAATATTTCAGTTTCTGTAATCAAGTCTAATCTCAAATCAGAAATTCAAACATTTTCTGAAATAACTCTTTTAAACTTATATAATAATATTGATTTAAGATTATATTTTGACAAACAATCTTTAAGATATGATTTTAAAGTTAATGAAAATGGAAAGTATAAAGATATTCAAATGCAAGTTTTGGGTGTGGATATAATTGATAATATTGATAATCAATTGACAATTAATTCTCAGTATGGTTCAATTATTCACAAAAATTTGAAAGTATTTACAAAAGAAGATTGTATTGAACTGCAAAGTGCTTTCATTTTGAAAAATAATATTGTTAGTTTTGAGGTGAATTCTGAATTTAAAACTCCATTAATTATTGACCCCTTAGTTTATTCTACCTATCTTGGTGGCGATAATTTTGATTATGCTCAATCAATTACACATTCAAAAAACTTTGACTTATATATTACTGGTTTTACTTCATCTACAAACTTTCCAGTAACTGTAGGTGCTTATAGGGAATCTATAAGATTAAACAAAACTAGAGATCCGGATGTTTTTATTTGTAAATTTGATACCTTAGGAAATTTGATTCATTCTACATATTTTGGAAGTTTTTCTGAAGACAAACCTTCTGGAATTGTTGTAGATTCATTAGGAGATGTTATTATTAGTGGTTCTGTGAGAGAAACTCAAACTTTTCCAACAACTGATAGTTCATTTCAAAAAAAACATAATGGTGGTTTTGACACATTTATAGCAAAGTTTGATTCTACATTAAGTAAATTAAAGTATTGTACTTTATTAGGTGGCAGAAATGATGATTTTGCTCAATCAATTACTGTTGATACAGCCAACAACATTATTGTTTGTGGGTATAGCACAATTGTAACTGATTCAATTTTATTTCCAGTTACTTATAATGCATATCAAAAAAATTCAAAAGGTAAAAATGATATTTTCATTACTAAAATAACACCTAAATTGGATAGTTTAATTTATTCAACTCTTATTGGTGGTTCTGAAGATGATTTTCCTCAAGACCTTATCCTTATTGACCAGAACAAACTTTTTATTGTTGGCTCAACAAGATCAAATGACTTTCCTCGAACTCAAAATGCCTTGGATATATCTTATAATGATTCAAGTGACAGTAGTCTTTCAGATATTTTTATTTTAGTTTTTAATATTGAAAATTTAGACATAGATTATGGAAGTTATTTTGGAGGGAGCAAAAAAGATGTTGCTTACTCTGTTATTAAAGATACTTTAATGAATTTTTATTTCACTGGTTTTACCGAAAGTCCAGACTTTCCAGTTAGTCTTAANNTAAAACTTATAATAGCGAAGTTAATTCTAAAGGTAGAGGGGACATCTTTGTTACTAAGTTTAATTACGATATAAAAAAAATTGAATATTCAACTTTTATAGGTGGTAATGAATCTGAAAGAGCTTATGAGCTTATTTTAGATTCAATTGGTAATGTTTATTTGACTGGATTTACTTTTTCAAAAACTTTTCCGACATCAAAGGGTGCATATTCTCGAAATTTAATAGATACTGCTCAGTCAGATGCTTTTTTTCTTAAATTAAGCAATATGGGTGACAAAATACTTTATTCAACTCTCTTGGGTGGTAATGATGCTGATTATGGAAAGGCACTTTTAAGCTTAGATAATAATTCTTTTTTTGTAATTGGTTCAACTAGTTCACAAAACTTCCCAACTTCTCCAGACGCAATGAAAAAAGATTACAATGATTCTGCAAAGTCAGATGTGTTTATAAGCAAAATAATATTGGAACCAAATGACTTTAAAACTGACGATAATTTCTATATATGTAATAGTGCAATTGTAAAACTTTCAAGTATCTTGATAAATTCATCTAATTCATTTGGATTTTTACCTTATACATACAAGTGGAGTCCTTCTATAGGTTTAGATTTTGATGATGTTGCATACCCTAATGCAAGTGTTTCATTTAGTACAACATATTCATTAACTGTTACTGATAGTAAAGGAAACCAATTTTTTGATTCAATTGAAGTTAATGTAATTAATAATACAAAACCAATTGTTTATGGCAACATTTTAGTTCTTCAAGGTTTGACTGAAATTTATCGTACTGAAAATATTTTAGGAGTTAAATTAACTTGGATTTGTAATGGAGGTGATATTGTTTCAGGGCAAGGTAGTACTGATGTAACAGTTAGTTGGAAAAATACAATTTCAGGTGCAATCTATGTTTCTTATGAAAATAGTTATGGATGTAGAGACACATCAGAAGCTTTAAATGTGCTTATCCTTGGGAATAATGAACCAAAAGTATATATTGCTTTAGGAAAACTAATAAAATGTACTAGTGATACCTTAATCTTAGATGCTGGGCCAGGATTTTCAGATATAGTATGGTCAAATGGAATCCTAGGGAGATATGATACCATTTTTGTATCTGGAAAATATTGGTATAAAGCAAATAATCAAATTTCTAAACAAGTTTTTTCAGATTCTGTAACAGTTCTTTCAAGTCCTAGCCCATCAAAACCAATTATTAAATATACCGATGGTGAACTTAGATGTTTAGCTACAAATGTAACTTATCAATGGTTTTATAATGATTTGGAAATTTCAGGTGCTACAAATAGAAAATTGAATAAAATTGGAAATGGGAATTATAGATGTAAAGTATTTTCTGCAAATAAATGCGGTACTTATTCTGACTATTTAATAATTAATGATTCAGTAGTTTCTGGTATAGAAAACAACATAGAAATTAATACTTGGATCTTTCCGAATCCAAATAATGGAGTTTTTGATATAACTAATATAGGACTTTATAATCATTTTAAAATTACTGATGTTTTAGGAAGATTAGTTTATGAAATGAACATCGAAGATAGTTTCAAAATATACAATGTCGATATTAGTAAATTCTCTAAAGGCTTGTATTATATTGTTTTTAGCTCAACTAATAAATTTTCAAAACAGTTAATTTATGTTCAGTAGTTTCCTTTAAAGTATTTCAATATACTTTAATTTGAGAATAAATATTATAATTTTAAATTAAGCAATAGCATATTATTTTTGCTTTTTTAAATTTAATAAATAAATTAAGGTAGTTAAGAATCAAATAAATGTTAAATTGTATTTTATATTATTAACAAAATGAATAAACATGGATGATTTTAAGACTATTATAGAACCATTTAGAATTAAAATGGTTGAATCAATTAGAATGACAAATAAAGAAGAAAGAATTGAATATCTTAAAGATGCTCATTTTAATCCTTTTTTATTAGATTCAGAAAAAGTTATGATTGATTTGTTAACTGATAGTGGTACTTCTGCTATGAGTGCTAATCAATGGGCAGGCATAATGCAAGGTGATGAATCTTATGCTGGAGCAAAAAGTTGGATTAAAATGCGTAAAGTAATATCTGATTTAACTGGATTTGAATTTATACTTCCAACTCATCAAGGTAGAGCTGCTGAAAGAATTCTATATGGTTATTTAGGTGGCAAAGGTAAAGTATTTATCAGCAATACTCATTTTGATACTACTAGAGCAAATATAGAATTTTCTGGAGCTGAGGCTTTTGATATACCAATTAAAGAATCCGAAGATCCAGCTTTGTATTATCCATTTAAGGGAAATATTGATACTTTAAAATTAGAGCAATTGATAGCAGAAAAAGGCGCAGAAAAAATATCTGCTGTAATTTTAACTGTAACTAATAATAGTGGTGGTGGTCAACCTGTAAGTATGGCTAATGCAATTTCTACTTCAGAAATATGTAAGAAACATAAAATTAATTTCATACTTGATTGTTGTAGAATTGCTGAAAATGCGTATTTTATTAAACATAGAGAAAAAGAATTTGCCCATTTGACTTATAAAGAAATTGCTCAAATGATGTTCTCACTTACAGATGGTGCAATTATGAGTGCCAAAAAAGATGCTTTAGTAAATATGGGTGGTTTTTTGGCTTTGAAAGAAGAAAAACTTGCAAATGAATGTAAAAATTTGCTTATTATTACTGAAGGTTTTGCAACTTATGGAGGACTTTCGGGAAGAGATATGGAAGCAATTGCTATTGGTCTTGAAGAAGTATTTGAAGCTGATTATCTTAATTACAGAATTAAAAGCACTTCATTCTTAGGCGAAAAACTAAAGGAGTTAGGAGTTCCATTAATTTATCCTATTGGGGGACACGCAGTATATATTGATGCTAAAGCATTATACAGCCATATTCCAGTAGATGAATATCCTGGGCAAGCTTTAGTTTGTGAGTTGTATATTATGGGTGGTATTAGGTCTGTAGAAATTGGTTCTGTAATGTTTGGTAAATATGACGAAAATGGTAAATTGATTGCAGCTCCAAAAGAACTTGTAAGACTTGCATTACCTAGAAGAGTTTATACTCAAAGTCAAATTGAATATGTTTTGGAAGTATTTGAAAGAATACTAGAGCATAAATCTGAAGTAAAAGGTATGAAAATTATTGAAGAACCTTTATTTTTAAGACACTTTACTTGTAAATTTGAAAGAACTAATTAATACCAAACATACAACAAGATTAGGAATATAGCCAATGATAATTACATAATGATTTTATTATTTCCTTTTCGTCATGTATTTGATGAAGAGCTTCAGCAAGCGTATCTATAACTTCTTCCATACTATTCATAATTCTA
>JAPLFM010000306.1:0-5290 GCA_026390675.1 Candidatus Kapaibacterium sp.
ATTAGTATTGACAAGGCTTTTCAGTTTGTACCCAGGAGGGGACTTGAACCCCTACGAGATTGCTCTCACAGGATTTTAAGTCCTGTGCGTCTACCTGTTCCGCCACCTGGGCACGTATAGAGAATACAAATTTAGCTAAGATTTGGCAATTATCAAAATACTTTTTTTATTTTTTTCAAAAATAAATGAAAAAGAATAAAACTCATTAGAAATTAATTAAAGAATAATCTTTTTTTAAGTTGTAAGAAACTTAATTCCTAATATTCCGTCTAATGTATAAAGATAAACTGAGGTTATTATGAAAAAGCAATTATTTTTCCTATTCGTATTATCTGTTGTACTTGCAAGTTGCTCTACAACTAATAATAATTATTTTGGATATACAAATAATCCAAAAATTGAAAATACTCAAGATGAAGAAGAAAATGACTTTAATAATCCATTAAATAATGATGGAAATAATAAAGTTAGTTATTCAAGCTATGGATACAACAATTCGCCACAATATGTACCAGTTATTGTGCCTTGGTATTCTTCAGCTTATAGTTACCGTCCTAATAGTAGAAGATTTTCTATGGGATTGGGATCAGCATTTTTCTATTATGATTGGTATTCACCAATGTATATGTATCATCCATTTTATGGTTGCTCTTGGGATTATTATCATAATTATTATGCTTGGGGAAACTCTTGGTATAATCAACCAATTAGATCTTATCAAAGAGAAGTTATAAAACCAAATAGCTACAGAGATTTTGGTCAATCAAGAAATAGTAGTTATTCAAATTATTATAATAGGTACAATACAAATAATTCTCAAAGATCTAAAGATATGGGTAACACTACTAATTATAGAACTTCAACTTTAAATTCAGTAAATTCAAGTGTAGGCACTCGATCTAACTCAATTTATAGAACGAGTTCATCTTCTACAGGTGGTAATAGTAGAAATTCAGTATATGACAAACCAACAAATGCAAGTAGTGCTGTAAGTAGAGATAGATCTAACACAACTGAACAAAGTAATACTTCAAGAAGTGGTTCTATTTATTCAAATGGAAATCAAAATACATATACTCCAAGATCATCGAATAATAGCACACCAACTGCTAATACTGGTTCAAGAAATGAAGGTGGGTCAAGAAGTTCAACAGTTGCGCCATCAAGTGGAAGAAGTTCATCAGTTGCACCATCAAGTGGAAGAAGTTCAACTAGTACACCAGCACCAAGCTCAGGTTCATCTAAATCAAGTAGTTCTGGAAGGTCAAGAAGATGAGAAAACTAGGAATATTTGTAATTTGTATGTTTTGTATTTCAAATGGGTTGATAAAAGCTCAATATATTGAAGATGCAACAAGATATATGAATTCAAATGCTGTAGTAACAGCACGTTCAGGAGCATTAGGAGTTGCTAATTATGGGATTAGTGATGATGCTTCAGCAATGTATTACAATCCAGCTGGTCTTATGTTTATTGCCAAATCAGAAGTAAATTTAGGTATGGCATTTACAAATACAAGTGTAGATGCAAGATTATTTGATAGTATAAATAATTTTAGCAGTAATTCGCAATACCTTTCAAACTTTAGTATTGTTTCTCCAATGCATTTTAAAAATAAAAATCTATTTGTTGTAGGTGCTTCATATTTTATGGAAAATGATTTTGATATATCTACAAAGTTCTCAGCTTTTAATAAGAATAATATTACTATGATTCAAGAAGGTACCAATTATAAAGATCAATATCTAAGAAATTTGAATTTGGCTGATGTAAATTTTGTTACTAAGTACAAAGATAGCCTTCAACAAACTGGATATGTGAGAGAAACTGGTGGAATTAATAATTTAGTTGGGGCAATTGGATTTACTTTAAGCGAAGATATTTTAGGAGGTATTTCAGTTACTGGTAAGTGGGGTAAATATAATTATTTAAGAATATATAATGAAACAGATGTTTTAAACAAATATAATACATATCCTAATGATTTGGAAAGTTTTAAAGAAACACAAAATATTACTCAAGAGTTTGGTGGTTTTAATTTAGGATTTGGTGTTATTGCAAAAATAAATGAATATATGAGAGTTTCTGCTAAAATTCAAACACCAACTTGGTATGAATTTACTGAAAATTTTAAAAGGGATGCTGAAGCTGTTTTTGATGCTAATCAAAATAATGTAAAAGATAAAGATACAACTTCAATTAGTGGTGGACAATCTACTTATAGTTTGAAAACTCCTTTTGTTTATTCTGCTGGACTTTCTGGACACTTCTTAGGATTGACTTTAGCTGCTGGTATAGAATATCAAGATGCTGCACAATTAGAATATAGCAAAGCAGATTCTCATGTTTTGGAATTGAACCAACAATTTCAAGAGCAATTAAGAGGATTAGTTAAATGGGGAGTAGCAGGTGAGTATGCAATTCCATTAACAGGTTTGATAGTTAGAGCTTCTTATGAAAAGAGAACTTCTCCATTTAAAGAAATATTAGATAGAATTTATACAGTTTCTGCTGGATTAGGTTGGGTAGTAGATAAAAATATTAGAATAGATGCAAACTATCGAATTTCACAATTTAGTGACAAGTATTTTTTGTATGGTAATGTTAATTATTATTATACATATTCACCATCAACAGTTTCTTTAGGTTTGACTTACAGATATTAAGTATGTTATCTTTTAAAAAATATTAAAGGTAATTCTATATTATTAGAATTACATTTATTTATTTAATGTAAGAAGAGTTCATCTTTTAATTACAAATCTTTTTCTTAAAATAGCATAATTTTGTTTTACCTCAATAAAATATACACCATCTGATAAAGTTGAATTGTATTGATTAAGTAAGTTGAAATTAAAATTATATTCACCTTCAGCTTTTTCACCAGTATATAAAGAACTAATAAATTTACCATCAATTGAGTAAAGAGATATGTCTAATAAGCCAGCTCTCTTAATATTCAAAGCTAAAGAAAAATCAACTTTAACAGGCAATGGAAATAAGTTTAATATTTCAAAAGAATAGTTTTCACTTTCTTCAACAAAAGTTGGTTTACTATTTTTATCATTAGGATTTGAAACTAAATTTTGTTTTCCAGGCGAAGGTAATCCTTCTTTCCACAATCCAAATGAATCTTGTAATTCTAAACCGTTAGAAAAACCATCACCATCTGAATCTAATTTTGCTAATGTTGAATCCCATGAATGAAAATTATTTCTAAAATCAAGTCCAAAAGTTTTAAGTGTATTTGTACCACCTAATAAAGATGAATGACAATTTAAGCAAGTATTTGATTTTCCATTAGGGATTAATTGTACAAAGCTTTCTGTTGACAATAATATATGAAAACTAAAAAAGGCTATTAAAAATATTAAATTTTTCATTTATTTATTAATTACAAATCTTTTTCTTAAAATAGCATAATTTTGTTTGACTTCAATAAAATACACACCATCTAATAAATTTGAATTGTATTGATTAAGTAAATTAAAATTGAAATTATATTCACCTTCGGCTTTTTCACCAGTAAATAAAGAACTAATAAATCTACCATCAATTGAGTAAAGAGATATATCTAATAATCCAGCTCTCTTAATATTCAAAGCTAAAGAAAAATCAACTTTAACAGGCAATGGAAATAAGTTTAATATTTCAAAAGAAAAATTTTCAATTTGTTCAACAGAAGCAGGGAAGTCATCTTTATTTGATGGATTAGTTACGTAATTTGGATTACCTGGATCAGCACCACCTACTTTCCAAACTCCTTTCACATCTTGGAGTTCTTGTCCATTTGTAAACCCATCACCATCGCTATCCAATGCTGCAAGCTTTGCATTCCAAATTCTTTTGTTGGTATTAAATGCTTTGCCAAACAAATGAACTGTACCTTCGCCACCTGTCATAACAGTATGACAATTCAAACATGAATATTGTTTTCCATTTGGTATCAATTTTAACAAAGCTTCAGTTGAATATGAAAAATTTAAGCTTAAAGCAAATACTAAAACCAATAAATATATAAAACATTTTTTCATTTATCCCTCATCAAATTATTTTATTTTAATATTACTTATTGATTACAAATCTTTTTCTTAAAATAGCATAATTTTGTTTTACCTCAATAAAATACACACCGTTAGATAAAGACGAATTTGATGCTGATTGTAAATTAAAATTGAAATTATATTCACCTTCGGCTTTTTCACCAGTATATAAAGAGCTAATAAATTTACCATCAATTGAGTAAAGAGATATATCTAATAATCCAGCTCTCTTTATTTTTATACTAAGTGAGAAATCTTCTTTTACAGGTAGTGGGAACAAGTTTAATATTTCAAATGAAAAGTTTTCATTTTCTTCAACAGAAGTTGGTTTACTATTTTTATCAGAAGGGTTTGTAACCAATTTTGAATTGCCGGGATCAGCAGTATTACGTTTCCATACACCAGCTGAATCTTGTAGTTCTTGACCATTTGTAAAACCATCACCATCACTATCAAGTTTGGCTAAAGTAGCATTCCATGTTAACCCATTAGTTCTGAATGCAGCACCAAATGCTATTACAGTGTTCTTTCCACCTAACAATGATGAATGGCAATTCATACATGTATTTTTACTACCATTTGGAATTCTAAGTACCCAAGCTTCTTCAGATATTGAAACATTAAAATTTACTAAATAAACTATAAAAACTACAATTGTAAAAATGAACTTCATATAACTCCTAAAAATAACTTAAAAAATTTGTTTTGTAATTAATTATAATAAACGCTTCAACCAAAATTTTGTTACTATTTATTTTTGAAATTACACTATTTTTTATTGAACTTGTTAAATAAAACAAAAATTAAAATAAAATCATTGAAATAATAAAAAATTTGTATATATTTGTTTTGAAAAATTAATGTTTAAAACTTTTAATAATATGTTTTCTACCCCCAGTCAACAATTTATAAGTTTACAAATTGTTGTCGTGTGCATATTAAACATTTAATTTCAGTTCTTTATGGGGTTGTGTTAATATAATTCTAAAAGGAATTTACAAATGAGAGCAGAATGGAATGGAGCAATTGTTGCTGATAGTTCTAATACTATAATGTATGATGGGAAATTTTTCTTTCCTATGGAAAGCCTAAATAAAGAATATTTGAAAGTGAGTGATAAAAAATCAAATCATCCTAAAACTGGTAAATCTGTTTTTTATCATTTAAAAGTAAAAGGTCAAATAAATGAAGATTGTGTATGCTTATTTATGGTACCTACCCCAGAAACACAAAAAGTCAAAAACCA
>JAPLFM010000306.1:5308-11363 GCA_026390675.1 Candidatus Kapaibacterium sp.
GAAATTTTAAGAATTTAAGTTTGAACCTGTAACTTTTTGTTGAGTTTCAGGTTCTTTTTATTTAAAGATGTTACAAAATTTAAGAAACTTTTGAAAAAATTGATTTACTATATTGTTTTTCTTATATTTATTTATAATTTTAGTTTTGCTCAAAGTGAAATTATATCTGATTTTAATTTAAGTTCATTTTCAAATTCAAGTTTAAAGTTCTTTTATAACAAATCATTAGAATCAAAATTTGACAAAATTGATACTAATAAAATTGAACTTTATGAAAATAATATTAGAAAAAATGTAACATTAATATCTAATTTTAAAAATGAGGCTAAGAAATTATCTATTGTAATTGCATTAGATATATCAAGTTCAATGCAAGAAAATTTGATTGAACTTTCAAAAAAAGCAATCACTAAATATTTAAATTCAATTGATTTGGATAGTAATGAAATTGCGTTAACTACTTTTAACCAAAATAATTACTTGAACAAAGATTTTACTAATAATAAATTAAGTCTAATCTCTTCATTAAATTTAATTACTCCATTTGGTGGCACTAATTTCAACTCAGCTTTTTTAAATGAGCCCGCAGGAGCATTATTAGTATCTAATAAATCAAGATTTAAGAAAATAGTTTTTCTAATTACTGATGGTAATGCTGAAGCAGATATACAGAAAATAATTAAAAATGCAAATGACAATAATATAGTTATAAATTCTTTCGCCTTAAAAACTCAAATACCAAAGGTACTTGAAGATATTTCTAAAGCTACAGATGGTAAAATTTTTAGTAATATTGACACTCAAGACAAACTTACAAGAGCTTTAGTTGAAACTACTTACTTATTTTCTAAATCAAATTATCTACAGTTTAATTGGAATAGTTACTCTTGCGATACATCAAGAAATTTACAAGTATCTATTAAAGACAATTCTCAAATCATATCAACTGATTCTTCAAATTTCATAGTAGATGAAAAACTACTCCCAAGATTTATAGTAGATAAAGAGTTCTTTGATTTTGGGATATTGCCTATTGGTACAAATCAAAGTGAAAACTATAATGTAGTTGCTGCAAATTCAAAAATCAAAATTGATAGTATATTTATTTCTAATCCTAGATTTAGTATTAAAGGAATAAAACCAAACGATATTATAATGGAAAATGAATCTGTAAAGTTTCAAATTCAATATACAGCTATTGATACTTTTTTCTCTACATGCAAAATAATAATTTATCCAGACTTTTGCAAATCGACTCAATTTGAATTGACAGCTGGTAGTAAAGCTAAATCAGATGGTTCAAACACCTTAAAACTATTATATCCTAATGGGAATGAAAAGCTTACAACGTCTGCCCCAATTGAACTTAAATGGGATACTAAAAGTAATCAAATATTGAATTTAGAATTTTCTTCTAATAGTGGTAAAAATTGGGAAAGTATATACAAATCAATTACAGGAAATTCTGTTTTATGGAATTTGCCTAATATAGAAAGTAATAACTGCTTAGTAAAGGTTTTCAAACCAACAAATAGCAATCTGTTAGAAAATGTTACTTATCTCAAATACAACAATCTTAGATTTAACTTAATTTCTTGGAGTAATCAATCTGACAAATTAGTAACAAGTAATTCTAGTGGAGAGCTATTAATATGGGATGTTTTCAAATCTAAAATTCCACGAATACTTGCAAAAGATTTAATTTATACAATAGCTTTAGAATGGAGCCCAACAACTCAATTGATAGCTAGCTCATTTGAAAGCACACTTTCTGGATTTGATATTTTACTCTTTGATGCTGAAAATAATGATCAACCTTTAAAATTAAAAGGAAACTCTTCAAAAGCATTATCTTTATCTTGGAATTCAAATGGTAGCTATTTGTGTTCTGGATTGCGAGATGGAACAATTAATATTTGGGATATTTCAAAGCCAAATCTTGTTAAGAAACAAATTATTAATGCTCATATTGGCTCAATTTCAACAATTGCTTGGAACCCTCAAATTAACTATATTGCTTCTGCAGGTAGTGATAGGTGGATTAAAATTTGGGATGCTATTACTGGTGAAATTCAAAGATTTCAATAGCTGATACTAAAGTAAATGTTTGGAATATAGAAACTGGTGATTCAGTTTTTCAATACAATGGACATTTAGATTTTACTAGTTCTGTAAGTATCAATTCTAATAATTTCATTGCTTCTTGTTCATCAAATGACCGAACTATTCAAGTGTGGTCTATCAAAGACGCTCCTTTTAATAATAGTGTTTTGGATATTGATGTTTCTGATACAACTTTTTCCATTTCAAAATTTAATGCTTCATTATTGGATTTAAATTTCGGATCTTTTTGTGTAGGCAAAGAATTGGATAGTACTTTTAACAATCTTATAATTAACAAATCCAATTCGGTAATTATAGTTGATTCATTAGTAATAAATGGAGTTGATAAAAACGAATTTGCAATAAATACAAACTTTCCAGCTTCAATAAATATAAATGAAAAGTTAAATATTAGCATTAATTTCCATCCAAAATCCGAGGGAATAAAAAAAGCTAGTTTGAAAATGTATGTAGGAAAGAATATATTAACATCTGAAATTTCTGCTTTTGGAATTAAACCAGTTTTTGAAATTATTAACCAATTTGTTAACTTTGGAAAAGTAAACATTCAAGATGAAATGGATACAATTGTAGTTTCTATCAAAAATAATGATACTAAAAATATAAAACTAATAAATTCATATTTTGCTTTTCAAAACCCCTCATTTGAATTATTAGATGGTGCTGCACCAAAAATATTAGCACCTCAAGATAGCTTGAAAATAAAAATCAAATTTAGTCCAAAAGAACTTGGAAGACAAAGTGAAATTTTAAGGTTTGTAACTGAAGCCAGTTGCACTCCAATAGATATCAACTTATTTGGAGAGGGTAGCCAGCCTGAGATTAAATTAATAGATACACTAAACTTTAGTTCATTATTATGCGAAAATACAAAGGAAATGGATTTGGTGCTTTTAAATTCTGGGCTTAGTAAAGTTAGGATTGACACAATGTTCATCGAAGGTTCGGATAAAGACAATTTCATACTTTCTACACTTTCAAACAAAATAATAGATCCAAACCAATCGCCTAAAGTTAAGTTTATTTTTAATTCAAACGGGATTAATAAAGAATTCAAAGCAACTTTTAAAATTAAAACATTAAAACCTTTTAGAGAATTTTCTTGTAATTTATTTGCTATTAAAGATTCATTAAATACTGACTTAACTACTAATCTAATTGAGATGCTTAAACTAAATGTAAATTCAATTGCAAGTTCTACTTTTGGATTTGTAAACACTTCCAATTATATTAATAATTATTCAATAAGTACATCCAATCCTTTTTTTAAATTAGTATCATCAAACACAGCCACATTAAAACCAAATCAGAGCTATAAAGGTAATGTTGAGTTCATTGGTTTTTTGAAAGATACTTTGATTACTACAAGCTTAGAGATTCTAGATTTTTGTAATTTCAATCATAAAATAAATCTTTTAGCTGAAGTTGGTAGTGTCTCATCTATAATGGAAGTTGACTCAGTTTTAAATTTTTCAAAAGTTCATTGCAATGAGAAGCAAGTTAAGAAATTGACTATTAAAAATATTGGTAGCTTTCCACTAATAATTAATTCTATTGATATTCAAAATAAAAATAGCTTTTTTTCAATAAATGAAAATCTTAATGGAACTATTATTTCTAAAAACTCAAGTGCTACATTTGGAATTTCATTCAATTCTAATTCAAGTGGAAGTTTTACTGATAAAATAATAATTAAAAGCAATTCTCAAAAACCATTAATTGAAGTAAATGTTAATGCATTTGTTCCAAAGTATAGATTTAAATTTGATTTGGATACTCTCTTTTTTAGTAATCTTAATGAGTTTGAAATAGGGCAAAATAGCATTAATATTATAAACGAAAGCGAAGATTCACTTATTTGGGATTTTCCAATTACAATTGACAATTATTTTGTTGTTGATTCAATTGTTCCCAAAAATATTGTTCCTAATAGTTCAGCAAAAATCTATATAACTTTTAAAGGGAACTCTGCTAATACAAGCAATGAAGCTCAATTAGTTTTAAATAGTTACTGTGCTAATAGTGCTAAATTAAATTTAAAAGCAAATACTAGAGGTGAGCAATTTATAATTTTAACACCACAAAATTCTTTAGCTAATTCTGGCGAGTCATTTAATTTGAAATTCAAAATTGACAACCCAAAATCTCTTGATTTATTAACTTTTAAAGAGATAAGTACTACTTTAAAGTTCAATTCAACTTTACTAATTCCTAATAATATGACTTTAGATACAATAATCAATAATAGCGCTTATTTAAAGTTAAAAATCCCAATTGAAAAACTTATTGACAATACTTTTTCAATTAATTTTTTAGCCACACTTGGCGATACTTCAAGTACAAGTATAGAACTTACTAATTCTACTCATTTAGGCAATCAAATATATTATATTAAAGAAAAAGCTGGTAGCTTTAATTTAACAAATATCTGTTATGAAGGTGGTGGCAGATATATTATAGATTATGGCAAACTTATCTTGGAGCAGAACAATCCAAATCCAACTGATGGTTTAACTAAATTCAAATTTAGTTTAATTGAAAAAGGTGAAACAAAACTTGAAATTTATAATGATTTAGGTCAAAAAGTTATGACTTTAGTTGAAGGTGTTCTACTACCAAAAAGTTATGAAATAAATGCAGATTTATATAATTTATCAATTGGTACATATATTTATTTACTAAAAACTCCTTCTCAATCGTTACTAAGAAAACTAATCATACTAAAATAAAAAAAATGAAAATACTAATTACAGGTGGTGCTGGATTTATTGCATCTCATATCACAGATAGATATATTAATTTAGGTCATGAAGTTGTCATAATAGACAATATGAGTTCTGGGAAAAATGAAAATATTAATCCTAAAGCAAAAATTTACAAAATTGATATTAAAGATGAACAAATAGCTGATATTTTACTTGAAGAAAAACCGGATATATTGAACCATCACGCTGCTCAAATGGATGTTAGAGTATCTGTAAATGATCCAAAATTTGATGCGAGTGAAAATATTATTGGAAGTTTGAATTTGTATGAAGCTTGTGTAAAAGCAAATGTTAAAAAAATTATTTTTGCATCATCTGGTGGAACAGTATATGGTGAGCAGTTTGAATTCCCTGCTAATGAGGAACATCCATTAAATCCATGTTCTCCTTATGGCATTTCCAAAATGGTAAATGAAAAATATCTTTTTTATTACAAAGCTGTTTATGGAATTGATTATGTTGCTTTAAGATACGGTAACGTATATGGACCAAGGCAAAATCCTCATGGAGAAGCTGGAGTTGTTGCCATTTTTGCTGAAAGGTTACTTGCTGGAAAAGAGGCTATAATAAATGGAGATGGTTTAATAACTCGTGATTACATTTATGTAAATGATGTAGTAAATGCAAATGAAATTGCATTAAATGATTCTGTTTCTGGAATATTTAATGTTACTACAGGTGTTGAAACTAATGTAAATGAAATCTTTCGAGCTTTAAAATCGCTTACATTTTCAGAACAAGAAGAAACTCACGGACCTGCAAAAGCTGGTGAACAAAGACGAAGTGTTTGCTCTCCTAATAAATTAGATAAATTTGGTTGGGAACCTAAAATGAAATTTGATGATGGGGTAAAACTAACAGTAGATTATTTTAAATCTAAATCGAATAAATAAAAACCAGTTTTTTGATTTCGTCATTCTGAGCGAAGCAAAGAATCCAGTTTTTGCATTCTATTATTCCTAACACAATTCCGTACTTGATACGGAATCCAGCATTTGCATTTTCTTCTATCCCCTTACACACAATCGTGTGTTTCAAAGGGGGCTAGGGGGTTTTGATTTATATCTCTCCTTTTGTCATTCCTCACACGATTGTGTTCTTGATACGGAATCCAGCATTTGCATTCGCATTATTCCCCTCTTGCTAGAGGGGTGGCTGGCTTGCCA
>JAPLFM010000122.1 GCA_026390675.1 Candidatus Kapaibacterium sp.
GAATAAATATTAATCTCATCTCTTTCCCAATCTGTAAAAGATAGAGAATCTAAAAATATTGTATTATATGAACAACCATTAAGCAAAAAACTTTCTTTGACTGATATAGTTTTATTTACCTTTGCTTTTACTGGAGAAACATTTACTGTATTTTCTATGAACCCTTCGTTTATTGGTTTGATCCTTACATAAACACTATCTAAAAGTTCAATATGATTGTTGTCTGGACTAGTAACATACATTTTTATGAATGCTTTTTTCTCATAAAATCCAGTTGGTTTGAAATACCAACCAAGATATAAAGACTTATTTAAAATATGTGGTAGTGTATCATAATTAATATTAGGGTATTGTATATTAGGATTATTATTTATTAAACCATAAATATTAACTATTGAATCTCCGCCAAATATTTTTACAGAATCTAAAGTAGCTGGTAAACTAAAATAATTATATAGAAAAAGATAATTTCTAAAGGTTCTATCAATTTGACTATTAGGACACATATATAAATCTAAATAAAAGCCTGTTCTTGTTGAAACTATTTTGTTAATATCTTTTTTAAATCTATAAAATATATTTAATTTGTGTGATATCATTGAATCAGAATTAATATTTTTATAATTAAAATAAAAATCTGTTTTAAGTCTGTTCCCACTAAGTGAAATAGAATCTTCATAAAAAGATGTAACAGTATAAGTTAATGCTCTTTTTTCATTTGGTAAAATCACTCGTGGTGAATGTTCACTTGAAAAAAAGGTATAATCAGAAGTGATACTATTACCTTTATATAAAATATCTTTAGGGTAATCATTGTAACTATAAATGTCATGAATTAAAAAAGTATCTTTAGTATTATTTTCAATTTCGAAATAATAATTTTGAGTAAACGATGAAGAAAGTATTCCTAAATCAATTGATTCAGGAATACTTAACTTTGATTGAGAATACAAGTTTGATGATAATATAATCAATAGTAATATTAATTTCATATTAATCTTTAATAACTTTACTTATTTGAATAATTTTATTGTTTTGCTTTACTTTTATGAAATATACACCTTTATCTAAATTAGATAAATCAATATTTGAATTTGAAGTCAAATCATTAAAAATAGTTATACTTGTTCCTTTGTAATCATTAATTTCAATGTCAAAATTATTTAGTAAAATTGTCTGTATATTTAAAATATTTTTAATAGGAGTAGGAGAAAGTTTAAATATTGAATTAATATTTTCTATACTTGATGCAAAATCAAAAACACTTACATTTATTTCATTCCATTCTGGACAATCTTCAATTACAGTTTGTCCATTTACAGTATGACTATACTTTAACTTATATCTAATTTTTAAGTTGAAGTTAAACCCGCAGTCAACAGGTGTTAGAGGGCATATTCTAAAAACTTCGTTTATAATGTCTAAATTATTTGGATTAATTCCATCTAATGGGAATGTCATTAGTTGATTTAAAGTTAAATCTACAAAACCACCTGGGATAGGCTCAAACTTATAAGCATTTGGATCCGAGGGATCTTTAACTCTTTTTTCAACTGTAAAAACCTTTTTAAAACAAGGAGGGACTTGACTAAAATCAAATGTTATAGAATAAAGATTATTACAAACTGGATGAAGTCCAGCCCAAATTGTAATGCTAAAACAATCGGAAGTAGTTGCAGGATATCCACCATTTTTATTAACCGATCTATCAAATGATACTTGCGTTAATCCATTTAATTGATAAGTAGAGCAGTCACATTCAACAGGTGCTGCTGGCTCTGTCTGCCCAAACAAGTTATACCCCCCCCCCAACAAGAAGCGTGCCAAAGAACAAAATAACGAATAAATTTCTCATAAAAAACTCCTTTTATAAAATTTTAAAAAACAATTTTGTAACTTACCAAATATATTTCATAATTCATAATTATTATTATTACATCCAGCTAAAGCTGGACGCTATTCAAAATTAAAATTCAATAGCCACCAGTTTTAACTGGTGGTGTAAATAATTAAATTAAAAATTGGCCTTAGCCAAATTTTCTACCTCACAACACAAAACTTTACACTTTTGCCTGACCACAAAAGCCTTGCAATATATACCCCTTCGGCAAAGCCTTCTGTATTTACTTGAGTAAACTTATCACTCACTCCCAAATTCTTAACCAAAGTGCCAAGTGAGTTATATATACCTACTTGCTCACCCACACTTGGCTCTTCATCAAGTAAAAGAGTTGCAAGAGAGTTTGTAGGGTTTGGGTAAAAAGCTAAAGGGTTTTCTTTTGTTAGTTCTACGTCATTTATATCATCAACAATAGTTGTTAAATAACAATA
>JAPLFM010000092.1 GCA_026390675.1 Candidatus Kapaibacterium sp.
AATCTTCACCATACATAAAATAGTCAGGATCAAACCCACCTATATTTCTAATAATATCAAATCTACAGAACATAAATGCACCAATTACAGCATCTATTTCATAACTTTCATCTATATTTTTATAGGTTTGATTATACTGAGCGAAAAACTTAGAATTTGGGAATATTTTTTGTAAACCAAAAAGTTTTGTGAATGAAGCCCAAGGAGTTGGAAACCCCCTCCTACAAGTAACTTGAAAAGAACCATCTTGATTTAGTACTTTACAACCAGAAATACCAATTTCAGGATTAAGTTCCATAAAATCATACATTTTATCAAGTGTATCTTCACTAATAATTGTATCGGGATTGAGAATTAAAAGATATTTACCAGAAGCTTTATCAAACCCAACATTATTAGCTTTTCCAAAACCTAAATTATCATTAAGTGAAATAAAATTAACTTTTTCAAATTTTGGACTTAAAAATTCAATAGATTCATCTGTGGAATTATTATCAACAACTATTATCTCATATTTTCTTTTTGTAATTGATTTTTCAATAGATCTAAGACACTGCAGAAGAAAGTCTTTTACATTGTAATTTACAATAACAATTGATATATCTATTTTATTTTCCAATTTACAAATTAATTATTTTTTATATAAACCAAGTTTCAATTTCCAAACTAAAAATATTGCTTCATATATAATATCTTTATTCATTTTAGAAATTCCATTTAATCTATCTACAAAAACAATAGGTATTTCTTTAATCCGACCATTTTGTTTCCAGACTCTAAAATTCATTTCAATTTGAAAACCATAACCGTTTGTTTTAATTCCCTTAAGGTTTATTTTTCTTAGTACTTCTGCTCTAAAACATTTAAATCCACCAGTAGCATCTTTAATTGGCATTCCAGTTATAACTTGAGTATAAACATTTGCAAAATAACTAAGTAACAATCTTCTAAGAGGCCAATTGACAACATTTACTCCAGTGATATATCTAGAGCCAATTACTAAATCGTTTGTTTCTAATTCTTTGAGAAACCTAGGTATTTCTTTTGGGTCATGAGAAAAATCTGCATCCATTTCAAAAATAGCTTCGAAACCATTTTCAAGAGCATAAATAAATCCTTCGCAATATGCTGTTCCTAACCCCATTTTCCCCGAGCGTTTCAACAAATGAATATTACTATTGACTGTTTGCATTCTTAATACAACATCTGAAGTACCATCGGGTGAATTGTCGTCAACAATTAATATGTTTAAATCACTTTTAACATTTAAAATAGTATTGATTATATTTTCAATATTCTCAATTTCATCATAAGTTGGGATTACTATAATAGTTTTCATAATTTCCTAAGCTTGTCCATGCCCTTTTATAACACACCAGACAGTTCTAATAATAATTTCTAAATCAAATTTAATTGACATATTTTCGATGTAATAAAAATCATCTTTTAATCTATTTTCAATTTCCTGAATATTAAATTCATAAGTTGTGTATTTAATTTGCCACCAACCAGTTATTCCAGGTCTTACCTTCAGTCTTCTAGGAAAAGAAGGTACTTCTTCAGTAAATTCTTTCATTAATTTTGCATTTTCAGGTCTTGGGCCAACAACACTCATATCTCCAATTAATACATTGAAAAATTGTGGAACTTCGTCTAAATGAGTTTTTCTAATGAATTTACCAAATTTTGTTACTCTTGGATCATTTACGGCAGTCCAAATCGTCCATTGTTTTCTTTTTAATTGTTCTTCTTCGCTTATCATTGAACGGAATTTGTAAATTTTAAATATTTTACCATCTTTCCCAACTCTTTCTTGTTTGAAAATAGTATTACCTTTTGATTCAATTCTTATAATTAACATAGTCAACAACCAAAATGGAGAACCTAAAACCAAAACAATTGCACTAAAAATGACATCAAAAATCCTTTTAGCAACTTCCTGCCAAGG
>JAPLFM010000125.1:0-3496 GCA_026390675.1 Candidatus Kapaibacterium sp.
CTTTTTTTTCTTTTTTAGCTTCTTTTTTGTCAGCTTTAGCTTCTTTTTTGTCTTCTTTTTTCATTTCTTTTTTAGCAGCTTTCTTTTCAGTAGCTGGTTTAGGATCAGCAGCAAAACCTGTAGTTGCTGTTAAAAAGAATACAACTGCTAAAGCAGAGATAAGCATTCTAAGTTTGTTCATGATATACTCCAAGTATAAAATAATTATAAAAAAATTGTGTTTAAGAACAAAACAAATATATAAATCTTTTTTTTAAAATAAAAACAAATTTTTTCAAACTAATTTAGTTCTAATTCTATTATGAATTTTTATTCATAATATTTTATAGTTTCAATAGTCATCTGATTTTTTCACAATGACAAACTATATGAACTTTTATTTTTGGTTTTTAATAACAATAGTAATTTTTGATTTGTTCCTAGATTTGATTTCAGAATATTTTAATCTCAAAAGTTTAAAACCCGATTTACCAATTGAGTTTAAAGATATTTACACCCCAGAAAAATACACTAAGTCTCAAGAATACACTCGTGAAACAACAAAATTTGGTTTTATTACTGGGATATTTGGTTTATGTTTGTCACTCACATTTTGGTTGAGTGGAGGTTTTAATTGGCTTGATATTCAATTAATGTTTGTTTCAAATGACATATATAGAGGGATATTATTTATTGGAATATTAGGTCTAGGAAGTACTATACTCAATTTTCCTTTTTCAATTTACTCTACTTTTGTTATAGAAGAAAAGTATGGATTTAATAAAACTACAGTAAAAACTTTCATACTGGATATAATTAAAGGTGGTGGGTTAAGTATTATTTTAGGAATTCCACTTCTTGCATTAGTTTTGTTTACATTAGAAAAAGGAGGAGCACACTCATGGTTTTATGTTTGGGTAGCAATTACTGCAATAAGCCTTTTACTATCTTATGTTGCACCTACTTGGATAATGACACTATTTAATAAATTTTCACCTCTAGATGATGGTGAGTTAAGGACTAAAATATTCGATCTTGCTAAAAAAGTTGACTTCCCTTTTAATAACGTATTTATAATTGATGGTTCAAAGAGATCTTCAAAATCTAATGCTTTTTTTACAGGGTTTGGTAAGAACAAAAGAATAGCTTTATATGATACTTTAATTGAAAATCATTCAAATGAAGAACTTTTGTCTATCTTAGCTCATGAAATTGGACATTACAAAAAGAAACATATTTTACAAGGTATGATAATTGGAATACTTCATACAGGTATGTTGCTTTTCTTGTTATCTATTTTTATATATAATCCAGAATTACATAAAGCATTTTTTATGGATAAAATCCATATTTATACTGGATTAATCTTTTTTTCTATATTATATTCACCTATTGAAACGATATTATCTATATTAATGAATTTACTTTCTAGAAAAAATGAATACGAAGCAGATAATTTTGCAGTTATAAAAAGAAGTAATAAAGAAGATATGATAAATGCATTAAAAAAATTAAGTGTTGATAATCTTAGTAATCTAACTCCACATCCTTTTTATGTATTTATGAATTATTCACACCCTACTGCATTAGAAAGAATTAAAGCAATTAATGAAATAAATTTATAATAATCATATACTTAAATCTCAAGATTATTAAAAAGTTTTAAATTTAAATGGATTCCTATGAACATTCAAATTTTTGGCACGAAAAAGTGTAAAGAAACAGCTAAAGCAACTAGGTATTTTAAAGAACGAAATATTAGATTTCATTTAGTTGATTTATCTGAAAAAGGATTGTCTAAAGGTGAACTACAAAACATTTCAAATGCAGTTGGTTTGAATAATATAATAGACAATGAAAGTAAAGAATATGTAAAGCAACAACTTGAATATAAAATTTATGATACTTTTGAAGAAATTTTAGAACATCCTTTGATTGTTAAAACTCCAATTGTAAGGAATGAAGGTAAAGCAAGTTTAGGATATTGTCCAGAAATATGGAAAAACTGGTTAAAATAAATGACAACTAATTTGTTATATTTTAGGTATTTAGTTTGTTAACTTAATTTTTCCTTGAATTTTTTAAGATTTTTTTCTTATATTAAATAAATTAAAATAAAATAATCGAATAATAAATAGAGAATACGAATGAAATACTACTCTGAGCCAATAAATAAAGTATTAGATGAATACAAAATTGACAAAGAAATAGGACTATCACAGAAACAAGTTATTGAATCTCATAATAAGAATGGATTTAATAAAATGCCGGAACCAATTCCTACACCATATTGGATAGTATTCCTTCAACAATTTAATGACCCAATTATATACATACTAATTGTTGCAGGATTCATAAACGGTTATACTTCTGGTTGGCACGATTCAATTGTTATTGGAGTTGTAATATTACTTAATACAATAATTGGTTTTTTTCAAGAAATCAAAGCGGCTAGCGCATTAAAAGCACTTCAAAATATGACTGCTCCAACTGCAAGAGTAATTAGAGAGGGAAAGCATCTTACAATTGCAACTACTGAAGTCGCAGAAGGTGATTTGATTGTTTTAGAAAGTGGTGATAGAGTATCTGCTGATGCAAGGTTAATTGAAACTCATAATTTGTTAGTTGATGAATCTATGTTAACAGGAGAATCATTTGCTATTCACAAAAAACATAATGTTGAAATTGCTGAGAATTCAAGTTTAGGTGATAGAATTAATATGGTATATTCAGGTACTATTATTCAAAAAGGAAGAGCATTAGCTGTAATTACTGCAGTTGGAACAAGTTCTGAATTTGGTAAAATATCTGAAAAAATGGCTGAAACAGAAAGTGAAGAAACTCCATTGCAAAAGTATATTGAAGATTTTGGTAAAAAATTAAGCATTTCTATATTAACTATTGTTGTTTTGATATTTGGAGTTGGGCTTTTAAGAGGATTTGATTGGATTAGTATGCTTTTAACTTCTGTTGGTATTGCGGTATCTGCTATACCAGAGGGATTACCTGTTTCAATTACAATTACTTTGTCTGTTGGACTTAACCAAATGTCTAAACAACGTGCAATTGTAAAAAAATTGGCAGCAGTGGAAACACTTGGTAGTACTAATGGCGATAAAACAGGTACTTTAACAAAAAACCAAATGACTGTAATGAGTTTATTCGTCGGTGGATCAGAATATAATGTATCTGGTTCAGGTTATGAGATAGAAGGAATAGTAACATCCCAACATGACAAGTCATCTTATGATGTTAACAATTCAAAGGCTTTACAATTGGCTGCTTTTGTTGGTAATTTTTGTACAGAATCAAAATTAGCTGAGGATGGGAAAAATTGGAAAATTACAGGTGATGCAACTGAAGCCGCATTGATGATTGTTGCTAAAAAATTAAATTTTGATTCAGATGGTTGGAAAGTTAGTATAGATGTACCTTTTGAATCTGAACTACAAATGATGGCAGTTAGAGTAACAAAAGATAACAAAACTTATGCTTTATTAAAGGGAGCATCAGAAAG
>JAPLFM010000125.1:3573-6867 GCA_026390675.1 Candidatus Kapaibacterium sp.
AATACAATTGATGAGAATGGTAATTCTATTGAAATCAATAAACAAATGTTTATGGATAAAATTTCTGAATTTTCAAATAAAGGTTTAAGAGTTCTTGGAATGGCTTATGCTGAAATAGAAGATAAAGAAATTGATTTGGAATCACTAAAAAACCTTTCATTTATAGGAATGGCTGGTATTCAAGATGCTGTAAGAGAAGAAGTAGCTATAGCAGTTCGAGAATGTGCAAGTGCGGGTGTAAGAGTTGTAATGATAACTGGTGACCATATTGAAACAGCAAGAGCTGTGGGTAAAGCAGTTCATATTGGCGAAGACAAACCTGCTTTGGTTGCTTTAAAAGGTACTGATTTGGAAGCTATGACTGATGAAGAGCTTTTTGAAAGAGTTCCAGAAATTGATGTATATGCTCGTGTAGCTCCTGAACACAAATATAGAATAGTAGAAGCTCTACAAAAACATAATAAAATTGTTGCAATGACTGGTGATGGGGTAAATGACGCTCCTGCATTAAAAAAAGCCGATATTGGTATTGCAATGGGTTCTGGTTCTGAAGTAGCAAAAGAGTCTGCTCACATGGTACTTTTGGATGACAATTTTACTTCAATTGTAAATGCAATTAGACGTGGTAGAGTTATTTTCAAAAATTTACAACATATATTATTATATATTTTAGCTACAAGTTTTGGTGGGTTGCTTACAATTGCAACTTCGGTTTTGATTGGTTTTCCTTTACCTATTTTGCCTGCACAATTACTTTGGATAAATTTAGTTACAGATGGCTCTTCAACTTTTCCATTAGCTTTTGAAAGAGAACATGGTAATTCTATGGCACTACCTCCTAGAAAAAAAGATGATCCATTAATTCCAAGATCATTCTTTTCTAGAATAATTATTGCTGGATTTATGATGATGATTGGAACTTTACTTGCTTATTATCATGAAATCCAAGAATTATGGAACTTCCATAACTTAACAGGAATTCCAGTCACTGATTTAATTAATACAAATATCGAAAACATAAAAATTGTTTTTGCTACTCATAAATCTGCTTTGGCTAATTCAAATATAGACATTTTAGATGTTAATTCACTTTCAGTAAAAATTGGTCAATTAAAATTTCTTTATCAAAAGGGTCTTACAGTTGCATTTTGTACTTTAGCATTTTTCCAAATATGGAATGTACAAAATTCAAGAGCAATTCACCGTTCATTATTCTTCAATTTGCCTTATGATAATAAAAACAAATTAGACAAAATTGGTGTATTTACCAACCCAATATTATTACTTGTAATGTTAGGAGCGATAGTACTTCAACTATCTTCTGTTGCTTTTCCTTTTATGAATAATGTTTTAAAAACAGTTCCTTTGGATTTTGAAGAATGGATAGAAATAGCAGCAATACCATTTTCAATAATTATTGTTGTTGAATGTATAAAATATGTTCAAGCTGTTTTAGCTAAAAACAAAAGAGTAAATGTTTAATATTATCTTGTTTATGTATAAAAGCCTACTTGAAAAAGTGGGCTTTTTGCTTTTAAATTAATAACTTTGAATTGAACTGAGTTATTACATTATTATTCTATCTAAATTATTACAATTTGGAAAACCAACTAAGAAAGAATTAAAAAATAAAAAATAATTTTGTTATATTCATTTTCATTTTACTTTCAATTCAAATTTACTTATTAAAATGTATTTCACAAAAGAATGGACTATTGAGGATTTGTTGACTTTGTCATTTTACAAAGGAATAAATTCTAAAAAAATTATAGATATTGTTTCTAATTATAACTCTTATGAAAAGCTTATAAAATCAAATTTACCTGACAAATTAAAATTGATTTTTAATCAAGATGCTTTGTTTGATAATAATTTAAATAGAGAAAAAGCAAAATATGAATTAGATCATATTATTAAAAAAGGCTATAATCTTTATACATTTATTGATGAAGACTACCCTACTCTTTTAAAAGAAATTTTTGATCCGCCTGCATTTCTTTTTGTAAAAGGTAAATTACAACGAAGTAATGCAGCTTCAATATCCATTGTTGGTACTAGAAGAAATTCTGTTTATGGGAAACTTGCAACCGAAAAATTTGCTCAAGCTTTTGTATATAATAATATTATTGTTACTAGTGGACTAGCAAATGGAATTGATACTATTGCACATCAAACAGTCGTAAAAAACAATGGTATTACTTATGCTATAATAGCTTCTGGTATTGACAAACTCTCACCTTCACTTTCTGTTAAAAATAGTGAGTCAATTGTAGAAAGTGGTGGAGCGATTATATCAACTTATCATAGTTCAGTATCAGCCAAACCAGGATATTTTCTCCAAAGGAATAGAATAATTAGTGGGATTTCAAAAGCTACTTTAATAATAGAAAGTGCTGGAAAAGGAGGTTCACTTTGGACAGCTAAATTTTCAGCAGATCAAAATAGAGAAGTATTTGCATTACCTGGTAGAATTTCAGATGAAAAAAGTGTAGGTACTAACAGATTGATTCTAGATAATCTTGCACAAATTGCAATTTCACCCGAATTTATTATGGAAGAACTGGGATTTAAGTCTAAAACATCCAAAATTGAAAATATTTTGAAATTTGAAAACCCAGATGAAGAGAAGGTTTATAAATTATTAAATCAAAACCCAACTCATATTGATGAGTTAATAGATAAACTTGACTATGAAATGTCGCAGTTGCTTGTAATTTTGTTAAACTTAGAATTTTCAAATAAAGTTAGACAATTACCAGGTAAACATTATATAACAACAAATTAATTTTAACAAAATGAATATTGAAGCTAAATATAAAGAAGAATCAGATTATATAAGAAATGAGGTGGATAAAATAATTCAAAATTTATCAACCCAAATTGGTCCTAAATACTTATCAATACCTTATAAATTTCTCTTTGAATCAGGTGGAAAAAGAATTAGACCAATAATCACATATCTTTGTGCAGGAATATTTGATCCTAAACCAATTAAATTTGTTAAAAGTGCGGTATCAATTGAACTTTTACATAACTTTACTTTAGTTCATGATGATATTATGGATAAATCGCCTTTAAGAAGGGGAAGGCAAACTATTCATACCAAATGGGATGATTCAACAGCAATTTTGCTAGGTGATACAATTTTGGCATTTGCTTACGATTTGCTTGACGAAAACATCAATGTTTATAAGGAATTTAATTTAGGTTTAAAAAATGTTTGTTTGGGTCAAGCCTATGATGTTGAATATAACAACAATGACAAAGTAGAGATTGAAGAATACATTGAAATGA
>JAPLFM010000005.1 GCA_026390675.1 Candidatus Kapaibacterium sp.
ACAATTTTAGCAGTCCAGTTTTTGGGTACCATTATACTTATACCATATACAGTAACTAAAAAGAATATAGATAAACAACACTTGGAAAGAGTTATAGGTATTCTATCACAAATTATTAATGTGAAAGATGAAATTGAAGCAAATTTTCATAATATAAAACAAGGCCTTCATTATTTATGTTCTATGATAAGTGAATTATCTAAAGAAACAAAAGGTGGATATCAAGAGATTCTATGGCCTGAGATCAGATGTAGTAATGCTTGGACAACGATTATCTGAAGTGCAAAATATTTTAATGCAATTAGGCTATAATTCAGTAGGTACAAGAACTACAGCAACTTATTTAGATTCAATAAGAAAATTTTATGCATTTGAAAGAGGACATATTGAAGTAGATACACATACTGTTATTAGCGAGAAAGATAAGAAATATTTACTCCAAATTTTAGAGAAATATTTTGATGAAGACTTTAAGCAAAAGTCTAAAGTAAAACAAATAACACAAGAATTAGAGGGAACAAAAAAACAAATGAAACTGAACTTGATGAGTATAAACAAAAAGCAATTGCTTTAATTAAACCGTTTATTGATAAAATACATAACAACATTACCTTCACTAAAACAGATAGAGCCATATTAAAACAATTGTTTGATGAGGAGCAGTACAGGGAATTTATTCTGACTTATTTTAAAGGTGTATTACTTAGCAGTTTTGGCTTATTTGATGAAGTATTAAGTATAGGTAAAGAGAAAACTTTTAATGATAGAACTCCTGATATTCAAATGCAATATCTTTACTTTGCTAGAGTTGAAAAATAAAAAATATTTGAAATTTTAATTCCTGATGAAAAAGTAAGAAATAGTATATTAACTAATATTAAATTAAACCGATATCATTTAAATCAAGTAAATGAAGAAAGTACATATTTTAATCAAAAATTAATGGAATATATCAACAATCCTGAGTTTTATTTTAGATTAAATACCGTAGTAATAGATTTTGTTCTGTATTTAATCAATTCTGGTGTACAGTACAATAAGAAAATGCGCAATATAATGGAACATTTTGACGCTCTTCATAACAGTTTTGATTTTGCTAGCAAGCTCGAAATATTTAAAGAATTACTATCATTTTTAACTGATGTTGAACAAAAAATTGAAAGTAGGGACGCAGAGCTACAAGCAAAAGGTATAGCACCAGTCGCTCAAGATATAGATAAAATATATGACTTTAGTAGCACCAAAATATTTACAGCTATTTCTAAAGCTTTAAGTGGTCATTCTCATAAATTTAAGTTTTTCAAAAAACATAGTCAAGCTGAACAACATAGTTCTAACATTTTGTCTATTGAAGGTGATGGCGACTGCATGTACAATTCTATTTTAGAAGGTCTTAGACGGCTACCTGCTGATGCTAATTACCAAATGGTACTAATATTGATGTAAGGAATATTAATTTAGCTCAATTAAGAGGTATAGTAGCTGATCATATAGAAGCTAATCAAGGAGATTATTTTGACTTAATAGCTTATCAAATAGCAGATAATATAAGGC
>JAPLFM010000310.1 GCA_026390675.1 Candidatus Kapaibacterium sp.
AAAATAAGTTTTAATAACAAATCCTTGAGAAACTCTTTCTTCCTCCTCACAAGAAATTCTATCTGTTTCTTTAGTCTTTGTCTCAGACATTTCTATTACATTAGAAATTATTTCACAATTATCACTATTTGAGAGAGATACTTCTGTAAAAGGACAAACATCCATATAGTATTCATTATCTTTTAATAAATAACCAGAATTTTTACTAAGTTTGAACTTTTGAAATGTTCTTTCACTTTCTGAAGATAATAGTTGTTCAATTCTGTATTTTGAACCATTGTAATAGATTACATTTCTAGGACCAAATTCCTTCAAAGCAATCGATCTTGGTCTAGAAATATAATCTCCACTATTACCAAGTGGAATAAATGTTCTGATTGGTAATCTGGTGAAATTATATCCAGGTAGAAATCCTTCAGCAGCCAAATACCTATATGAATAAAATTCTGACATTTGTTTGCTATTTTGACTTTTATTAGATAATAAATCAATCTGACTTTGAGCAATAGTTGCATTACGTTTTGCTTCAATAAACTCAACACTTTTACTTGAATATATACCACTATTTAAGATGCTTGTAGCACTATTTAATTGAAACATTGCAGATTTATAAAGTTTTCTCCATCTATTTATAGAATTATTAAAATTCAAAGCTAGGTTTTCGATTTCAGAAGCTATTAAAGTATCGTTAAACCAAGATTTATTGATCAAATCGCTATCTTTAAAATCCGAGATTACTTTATTAAATATCCGAATGATTTCATTTTTTTGAATAGCTGAAATATTAAGTTTTTCTATAATGTTTTCTTTCAAAGGTAAATCGATTTTCTCAATTTCAATTAAATCTTTGATTGAGTCATTTAACTCATTAAAATCAATTTCCGACAATATTATAGAATTAAGATGAGAGAGAAGTAATTCTTTATTACATAAGTCTAATTTAGGTGGATAAACTTTCCCTGCAACCATTTCATTTGAATTTTTAAAATAATGTCTATCATGTGCAGCATAACTTGAGCAAAAAGTAAAAATCAAAGCAGCTTGACCACTTCTACCAGCTCGTCCACTTCTCTGTGCATAATTTGAAGGATTAGGAGGTACATTTCTCAAATGAACTACATTCAAGCTTGAAATATCAATTCCAAGTTCCATTGTAGGTGAACAGTATAACATACTAATGTTACCTTTTCTAAATTCATCTTCTTTTCTCCTTCTTTCGAGAGCAGATACTTGACCTGTATGATCTTCAGCGATGAGTTTTTTACTTTCATTAAATTTTGATTTATAGAAATTTTGGAAGAAAAGATTGGGAGTTTCGTTTAAGGTTTTATACGATCTAATTCTAATTTTATCAATTTCTATATTCTTTTCATCACCTAATTCCCAAATTATACTGCTTAATTTCAATTGATATACTTTGGTATTTTCGCCTTCACTATTTTTATAATCGTTATTACAATATAACCAATTTGCACTCGCTAGAACATCTAACAAATCCACAACAAATTGTTTATAAGAATCTTGATCAAATGGATAACCATATTCATCTTTATGCAATTTTTTAAAATATTTTCCAAATGAGCTACTATAACCTACACTTGTAGAGAAAATTTTTGAATAATTCTTCAAACTTTCGTATCTAATAAAGTTTGGAACTAATATTTTTTCATCTGAATCTAATTTCCAGGGTTGCTTTAATTTTTCATTAATATTTTTACTTTTAGTTTCGATAGATTCATTGGTTAGATATTCAGTACTATGAATTGCGTATGATTTACGAATAAAATCAAGAACTTGTTTAACCACTTCTTTTCTTTTATTTAAAGTTAATTTCTCAAATATTGGCAAATGCATCCAAAATGAATCAATCGAAAGATTTTCATCAAAATTTCTATAAGAAATCTTCAACAAACTACATTGTTCTAAGTTTGGAAGTACTACTCTCCAACCTCTTCTTAAGTCATAAATTAGTCTGTACATTAAAAAATCCTTTAGCGCATTTTCATTCTCGATTATTGCACTTGGGAATTTACCTTCTTGAGAAGCATATTCTTGTTGATTTAAATTTAATACTTTAAAAATAGATCTTGCAATATTTGTATAGTTAAGTTCAGTATTTGAATTTTGAATTAATGTATGATAAATACTACTTCTCAATAAACCTACTTTTAAAAAATCATTGAAATGACCAGCTTGCAATGCTGCATCTTGCCTATTATCAGTGAAACTCAATAATTTTTGGTCATTCTCTTTATAACCATATTTCTGTAAATGTCTCACAATAATAAAAGAAAGAATAGTTGTAGATGTACTTCTTCCTTCACTACCTAATTTTGTTAATTTAGTATTTTCACTTGTTTTTGTGTCATAAAAAACTCCACCTGATGGATCAAAAAGTAATGGTGCTGGCATAAACCAACAAGAAAACTCTTTAGATCCTAATTCAGAATAATTTGAATCACTATCAAAATAAATTTGAACAGGAATTTTATGAGAATATTCTTTCTTTATAGTAATTTTCCCAACTTTATCATATTTTAACCATGTATCAGGAAGGTTGTGAATATCTTCTTCTCGATCCCAAACATCTTCGCCAAAAAATAAATAGCCATTTTCTGTTTCGTCATCTTTAAAGGTATCTTTGAATTCTCTCGGTTCTAATTTGTTATTTGATTTGTTCTTTTTAACACAATAGAATTCATGTCCTGTAGCTCTACTAAAAACAACAGGATATAATTTTCTATTATTATCTGCATAAAGCCCAGGTTCAAAAGTAATAATTTTTGATTCTTCACTTCCCAATGTTGAATATATAGTACCAGTCTGTGAGATAAATTGGTGTAATTTGAATGGTAAATATGAGTATTTTAAAGACTTTTTAGTTCCATTAATTTTGGTAATCCAAGATAAAAGACTTAAAACCGCATTCTCACATTTATCAAATTCTAAATTAGTATAAATTTCAAGCTCTTTAATTATATCAATAAATGTTTTAGGATTGTTTCTAACTAGTCTTCCATCAACTTCTTTTAATGCAACATTTGACTCTAACCAAATTGCTAGAGGGTTATTCAATAAAATTGATTCTTCTGCATCTACATTAATACCATTTAAAATGGTTAGAGTTACTTTTTCATTATTTAATAAGTCGCTATTTGAATTAAAAGATTTCTCTAAATATTCAGAAACAATTTGTTCTTGTTTGAATTCCTTTCCAAAGATTCTTTTAGCGAAATTAGCAATTTCATTTTGTTGATTTTCTATAGAGTCACCAGAAGTCATTGTAGCAGAAGTACCTAAAAAAGTTATTTCGTTTTTAGTTTTAGAAATTATCCTTCTTATTAATATTGCTACATCTGAACCTTGCCTACCTCTATATGTGTGTAATTCGTCAAAAACAAGATATTTAAGATTATCGAATATAGATTTTTTAATATCTCTATCATTTGACCTTGTTAGAATCAATTCTAACATCATATAATTAGTTAATAGAATATCAGGTAATTCTTTTCTAATTATATCTCTTTCATTCTCATTAGCTTGACCCGTATATTGAGCATATTTAATAGGAAATTTTATTTGAGAATTCTCTTTTAAATATGACAATTTTTCTTGTAATGTTAGCTTGTCATTTGGTATTTGAATTTCAGGGTTATAAGCTTTTAGATAATTAAATTCGTATTTGCTAAGTTCTTCGTATTGAGAATTTATCAATGCGTTCATAGGATAAACTATAATAGCTTTTATCCCTTCTTTTTTGTTATTTAAATTTAGTAAATAATTAAAAATAGTACTAATAAATGCTAATGATTTTCCAGATCCAGTTCCTGATGTTAAAATAAAATCTTTAAATTGTGAACCGAGAATTAAAGATTCGATTTGATGTCTAAACAATTCATAATCTTTAAAAATTTTAGGTAAATCTTTATGAAGATTGTTCTGAGAAATAATTTCATCTAATGATGCACCTTTTTCAAATGAAGGGTTGAATTGTATTAAAGGTTCTGGAAGTATTTTGCCAGAATCTAAAGCTTCATCAATTATATTTTTGTATTTTACATCTTTAACATTTATAAAACTTTTTAAGAAGCTCTTGTATTCATCAACGATTCCTGAATGCAAATTAAAAACACTCATTTTAATCCTACTTTTGCAAATTTTATAATAATAAGATTTTTCGCTTATTGTTTAATTACATTATGCAATATAATTCGCATTACGACAAATTTAAAGTTTTATCTAATACTATTTATAAAAAGTTTTTATTTGAATACTATTCTCAAAAAATTATATTGTTATATTAAAATGTATGTAACGACTAAGTTCTCAATTTACATTTTAAAATGGTACTTCATCATATCTGAGATTTTGTGAGATGTCCCTATCATTTTTTGCTCCTAAGTAATCACCAAGTTCACTTTTAACAAGAGCTCGATGATCATAAGCTTCAACATAATTTGGATCTAATTCTATTGTTATGTTAAAATCTTCTAAGGCACCTTTGTAGTCTTTAAAATGAAATTTAACTTTACCTCTATAAAAATATGAATCAATAAATTTTGGTTCAATGTACAATTCAATTGCTTCTTTGATATTTATTAGTGCTTCATCTTTAGTATCACCTTGACTTATACATCCATTTAAAGAAGGTGCATAAACAACATATCCACCATCTTCATCTTCTTCTAATATTACTTTTATATTCATTTTACTCTTCTTCTTCTTTTAAAGCTTTAATTTCTTTAAATAATAACAACAACAATATCAAAGCATAAATTACATCAATAACATTCCAAATAGTACGACTAAAATGAAATTTGATGGGTGTGTCATTTAATTATTTTTCAATATATATTTAAATTCTCGCAGGTAGTAATTTGAAATAAGAACTTCTTAAGTCGGATTATATTATATTGACTTTTTCTGTTGGATTATTAATAATTTCATTGATTAAATCATGTTTAAATGGAGAAAAAATATATTTTTGAGCTGAAATAATTGTGCGTCTATTAATTTCCCAAATATAATCAAAGGAAGGGTAATTAAAATGACCAATAATATTATTTTGCCAAGTACCTATAAAGCAAATTTCTTTTGTTAGTGGAAGCGTTAATTCGACATTTCTATCTATTAACCCTATACAAAATAGAGAATTTAAATTTCTACTAGGGTCTGCTAAAAAAACTGGATTATCCGAAGTTAAAAAGTATGAACCATTTGGAGAATTAATAAATCCCCAATTCATTTTATAAATTATCTTAGCTACATCCATAGCAAGTGTAACCATAAATTGCAATGAAGTTTCTTCAGAATATTCAATATCATAATTGCCATTTAAACAAAATTCTCTTAATTTTTCTGAATTAATTTCTTTCTCCTTTTTTTCAAATACATTATTTAATGTGGTATCGAATGATTCTTTATTTGATGCAGCTAATTGAATTACTTGTTTGATATGGTTAGCTTTATTTTCAAGAATCCAATTACGAAATGCTGGTACTCTTGTTAGTTGAAATGCGATAAAATGAGATAAAATTGTTCTTTCTTCAAAATTCAATTCAATTCGAATTGCAATCTTTTTTAAAATTTTTGATGTTTCAAATTCAATAATTTGAAAATAATTTTCAACCTTTTCTGAATCTTTTTTGCCATCAATCATAGTAAAAGCATAATAATGTGACTGTACACACGCATCTTTTATTGATAAGGAAATCAATTTACTTCTATTTTTTGTATACCTATAAATATGATTAGGATTATTTTGGTCAGTAAATCCACCAAGATAAAATTGTGGTATAAAATGATGTCGTTTTTTCATAAAGTATTTTCAAGTTTCAAATAAAATAATTTTGTGGTTTACAATAATCAAATTCAGAACTATTTAAATAATTTTTTATTTAATTATTTCTAAGTTTGCAATTCTAGATTTTCGGACAAAAGCTCTATTTTGAATAAATGAATTCGTTTCTTAAAGATGGTTCGCCTGATTTAGTATAATTTACTTTCTCAACAATATTTCCTTTTTCGTCATATTTATAAGTATATTTAGATGTCATAGAGCCGTCAGGGTTATAACTTACTTGCTCAATCATATTTCTTTTTTTATCATATTTATAGGTTTCTTTAAAATTGATTGAACCATTTTAGTTATAATTTACTTTTTCATTTCTATTTCCATTCTCATCATATGAATAGATACTTTTACTATACATAAAGCCGTCTGAGTAGTAACTCTGTAACTCAATCATATTTCCTTTCTCATCATATTCACAAGTAAATTTGAGAGACTTAGATCCGTTTGAGTCATAACACATCTCTTCAATCTGATTTTCTTTATCATCAAATTTATAGATTCTTTTACCACTAAAAGAGCCGTCTGGATTATAACTTATTTGATTAAGCTTATTTCCTTTCTCATCATACCTATATGTTAATTTAATATAAATAGAGCCGTCTGTGTTATAACTTACTTGATCAAGCTTATTACCATTATCATCATATTTATAGGTTATTTTAAAAAGAATAAAACCCTCAGAATCATAATTTTTCTGTTCTAGAACATTTCCTTTCTCATCATATTCAAAAGAATATTTTATAGACAAAGAACCGTTTGGGTTATAACTCTCATGCTCAAGATCGTTTCCCTTCTCATTATATTTATAAATCTCTTTTATAGTTTTTGATTTATAATCTATTACCCCAAACTTAAACTCATAGCTATAATTAATACATTTCCTAAACCCACCTTTTACTTTGTCTGGTCCATAAATGTCTAGTGAATATTTATTTTCTTCTTTCTTAGAGTATATTAAATTAACAGATACAATCAAAAGTGATAATACTAAAATCAAATTCTTTTTCATTTTATTTTCCAATTAATTAAAAATCTAACTCTTCACTCTTATTATTTCTATCTTTAAAAACATACATTAAAAAAGGTATAAATATAATTTCAATTAATAAAATAGCTCTTTGATGATCAAATTGTATATATCTAGGAGCTGTATATGCTTCAGTAAATACAATGTATATAATTTTGTCCCCATCATAAATAGGAACGAAAACTAAAGAAATTATAACTAAAAAAACTCCTAAACAAAAAATCATTTTTTGTATATTATTCCAACGACCTATTATTTTATCTAATTTCTTAAATATTTTAAGTATTAAATTCACATATCACCTTTAATTTCAATATTTACAAAACTTTTTAAAAATATAGTTTTCATAATTCCCCCCCCCCTACTTATTCCTTGCTACTCTAAATCCAGTGTATTTATCATTATAATTTACCAACCTATCTATTGTTCTAAAATAGGTTTGCATTAAATATTTAGAGTTATTAAATGCCCCACCACGAATAATTGTATAGGGCATATATCCATAATACAATGTTGCTTTATAATTAGATAATAAAGGATCGGTATTCAAGAATGTTTCATAATTAGCATTATTTTTTTTGTAATTTGAGTTATATACAACAGAATCTGTCCCATTAGACCCATTATTTCTATAAATATCATTAACATATTCATTAACATTCCCATGCATATCATACAAGCCCCAAGCATTGGGCTTTTTAAAACCTATAATGTGGGTAGAATCTGTTGAATTCCAAGCAATCATATTAATATCAAAATCATCTGCATTACCTTGATAGAAATCTGTATTTGAACTAGATCTTGCTGAATATTCCCATTCTGCTTCTGTCGGTAATCTATAGCCATTTTTACTTGGGTCAAAAGAAACTTGTGCATTAAATACATACGATCCACCATAATAAATAGAATAACAAGGGTTTAATCCTTCTTTTAAAGATAAATCATTACAAAACTTAACTGCATCAATCCAAGTTATATTTTCAATTGGTAAATTATCATTACCTTTAAAATAACTTGGATTTGTTCCATATATATATTTCCATTGCTTTTGAGTAACTTCATATTTTCCCATTAAAAATGATTTGCTAATTGTTATTGCCCTAACAGGCTGTTTAATTGAAATATTACCCATGATAAAAGTTCCTGAAGGAATAATTCTCATTTCAATAGTTCCTCCTGTAGTATCACATTCTTTAATTATTCCCAAATCTGTTACTTCGCAAGAATCTAATGTTTTAACACTCAGTTTTTGTTTACCAACTTGAATTTGTATATCTGTTTTTATTGGCAAGGTTAATTTAAATAAACCATTTTTTGCATAGTTATAAGTAAAACCATTCATACCCCATGTAGCATAAACCATTTCTTCAAAAAGTTTGTTGTAACAATCTAGAATTCTACCTACTATAAAACTATTATTTTTTGTATTGAAATTCACAATGTATTCTTTACCAGATACTAAATTATTAATAATAACTGATTTATTATCAATTATGTTTTTTACTACAATATTGTTTCCAACTATAGGTACATAAATTCTATAAACCCCATTTTTGTCTGTATAAGTTGTTTGTTGTCCAACTTGAATACCTATTCCTTCAATCTTTCGATTTTCTTCACAACCAATTGAAACTGTACCAGTTATTATTGCTGGGGGAATCTCAGGAGAAAAATTAGGTCGTGAACTTACATCTAAATTATGTTGTGAAAAATGTGAAACTTTTCCTTTTAAGATATTTCCACTTTTTATAGCTATACCTTCTTCTTTCCATTTACCTATTGCCATATCATAATACCAAAGTGGAATTGTGTCTTTGTCAAAACCATTTTTTGGGCAATGCAATTCGGCAGTAGTGCCTGATTTCAAATTTAACTGTTCTCCATTAGCACCTTCTAACTCAACATTTATAAAACCATAAGAATAAAGATAAGCATCTAGTCCATTTGTTGTTACTCCAAGAGCATCTCCTGGGAAAACTTCGGCAAATGTATCTGAGCTTGGAGAATAGTATTGTGCATATACTTTCACTGAGCCAGAATAATTAGTGCCATCGGCTTTATTGTAACTATTGGCAGTAAGTAATACTTTAGCATTATCATTCAAACTTATAGTAGAACTTGAGCTGGACTGCACTGTAGAAATTAAAGTTCTACTTGGCATTAAAAGTTGCAATTGCACTAATCCAGAATCATTTGGAGTGCCTGCTTTTGTAGTCTCAAAATATCCACTTTTTTTGGCAACTGCGAATAGTCTATCATTTGGCACATCAGCATTTTCAAAAAGGAAAACACCATATTCGTCAGTTTTTGTAGTTTTTCCATGCAAAGTTACATCAGCACCTAATATTCCCTTTTTGTTTTCATCTATCACTCTACCATAAACTGTTTGTTTAATACTCTGCTTTGTTTGCACAGTAAAGCTATTAATATTTATAGTTTCTTCTTTGTCTGTAAATACTTTTACATTGCCAGTAGTAGCACCTGTAGGCACATAACAAGAAATCAAAGTATCTTTCCAAAAGATATAACTTGTAGCTTTTGTATTATTAAATGTAACATAACCATTACCTTGTTTTGAGCCAAAACCCTTACCACTTATGTTAACAATAGTATTGACAAATCCTTTATTTGGTGATATGTCTGGATTTTTCACAGAATTTGTATCAATTTTAAATTCAACTCCATTAGTTGGTTTTCCATTTACCCAAACAAAAAGAATCCCAGTAGTAGCACCAGTAGGCACTGTGCATTTGATTTCTGCATCTGTCCAATTGTTGTAAACTAATGAAGCTTTTGAATTGAAGTCCACATAAGAAGTGCCTTTTATATCGCCAAACCCTTTTCCCTTTATCGTTATTTCATCTCCTACTTTGCCAGAAGCTGGTAGTAAAGAAGAAATAAAAAATGAAATGGGAGTAGTTGAAAAAGTAATACTATCAATGTCTGAAATTTTAACCCTGTCTTGCGAATTGTTAGTTTTATGAATGATAATCTCTGTTTGAGCATTTGCAATAGTGCAAAAGGTAAATAGAATTAATATATATTTTAGCATAATTGCACCTTTTTATTTTCTGATTAAGATTATTTTGGCAAATTGTTTTTTCTCTTGAGAGGTAACTTCTACATTGTAAATTCCTTCTTCTGCTTTATTGCTACTTAAATCAATACCATTCCAAGTAAAAGTAGTAATAGTATTAGTAGGAATAACCTTTTGAGTGTAAGCCAATACACCATTCAAACGGTAAATATTAATTTCAATTTCATTTTGCGAAGTTGTTTCAATATCAATACTAGTTAAAGATTCAAAAGGATTAGGTTTGAAAATCAAAGGAATTACAATATTGCTTTCCACATCACTTGTCTTATCAAAAGTTAATTTCCGAATATCAGTCAATTTGTATTCTTTTTTCTGTCCATCTTTCATATAGACAATCATTTGCTCCTCAGCATAACAAAATGCAAAGCTAGCAAGCATTAAAATGCCAATAATTATTTTTACTTTCATCTTACTACTATTAATTTCTGAGTAATACTTTTTCCATTTAGAGTTATACGAACCATATATGCCCCTTGAGCCAAACCATTAGTTGGAATATTCTCAAAGTAAGAAGTAAGTTCATCTATTTTGTAATTTTTTTCATATACAGCTTTGCTATTAACATCCAAAAGTTCTATCCTTACATTACCAATCTCAGGAGCAATAAATTTAACCACAGTATTATCTGTTGCTGGATTTGGAGTAAGATTCATAAAACTTGTTTTTACATCATCATTGTAGTTTACAGAAGTTAAAGTGTCGCTACAATCTTTACACTCAAAATTAACTACTTGTGAAATTATAGTTGTGTCCGATGGTGCATAAATCAAACGAATAAATCTTTTCTCACCTTTTTTACATTCATCAATTTTAAAATATACATTACAGCAAGCATCTCCAGTAAATTCATTCCCTATTTGTACCCAAACCGAATCAAGTTTGTTTGAATTGTAAACATCATAAATTTTACCTTTTGAAGCATTTGAGATTAATTGCATTTTGCTTCTTCCCTCAACATCTACATCAGTTGAACTTAAACCAAGAGCTACAATATAAATAGGAATATTAGCATCTTGGAAGTTTTTAAGCATTGATTCATTCCAATTTGGAGGAGTAGTATTGCCACCATCACTTAATATTATCATAGCTCTATTTGGAGATTGAGAAGTTTTGATTTTTTCAAGAGATTTAAGTGTGGCTCCATAAAATTGAGTAGAGCCTGCTGGAATTAGATAATCTATTGCTAAATTTAGTTTATCTTTGTCTCCAGTCCATTCTTGGTCTAAGGTAATATCAGAAGCAAAACTCATAATATAAGCAGAATCTTTTGGATTTAATTGAGAAATGAATTTTTTGATTGCACTTTTAGAAGCAGTCATTCTTTCAGTTCCGTCTTTTTCACTAATACCACTTTGCATACTTCCACTTCTATCAACCAAAATACCTACTGCTTTTGAGCCACTAGAATTGCCTTTACACACAATTGAATCAATTCCACATTTAAACTTACCATTCTCAACTATTCCCAATTGATTCATCGAAATTTCTTTAAGTAAATTCTTTTTATTTGAAACTTTTGAAGTATCTATCTGGAATATAGATGCTAATAAATTTAATCCAATATAGTTTCCTTTTGGGTCGCAAATCGGCTTGATATCACAGATAGTAATATCAGTACCCTCGATAATTTCAGTAACTGTTATATTCAAAAATCCACAGTTATCTTCATAACGTGCAAGTGTTTTTTCAGATAGAACATTATAAGCTGAGTCTAATATTTGGAACTCGAACGGACTTCCCGTTCCAATTTTTTCTATTTCATAACGATGGTTTACATGGTTAATTCCAGAATTTGGTAATGCTGCATTATCAATTCTAAACCCCACATTCTTTGACATTGACATTTCTTTAATTAAAGGTAAACCTAATTCTTTAGGTGGAACTTGGAAATTCTTATCATCACCCACCCAATGTGGTAAAGTATAAAATGGTATTTTCCCAACGAATGGAATGTTCAAAGTATCGTCTGGCCATCTGTAAGCATCTATTTCAACTTGAGGCACATCATATACATACACTGCATCTACCCCATGACAATCAGAATATTGAGGCCACATTGAATACGTACCTTCAACTATAATTTTATATCTAGCATCTTTTTTAGTTGTTGGTGTAGATATAATGCTAGGACTATTTGCAAGAAGTTTAGCTTTAAATGGAAAGTTTTGAGCATTTGAATTGTAGGTAAACGCTAACAAAACTATTAGTGAGAAAAATGTAAATGCTTTTTTCATAAAACCTTCAATTTTAAACTTAAATAACTAATTACAACTTAATATTTTCTTTTCGTATTTCATATAAATATTTTATAATTAATGATTATTTAATCAATAAATATTATTAAATTATTGAAAAGACTAAATAGTTGTCAAAAAATCTACACAGTTTTAAAAATTCTTATATATAAACATAAAAACTATTAATACATCTTTAAAAACTCTTTATTTACAATTATCTTTTTCTTTTTTGCTATTAATTGTTTCAAATTTTTAATTTTAGATATAACATTTTCTCTATCTCCTTTTTGCTCATTTAGGTTATCATTCATTGTCGGAGAATAATACTTTTTTATTTCTTTTATTAGCGAAGTTTGAAGAGAATCTAAAAATTGATTTCTTCTTAAAATGAATTCCTCAGACTTATCTTCTTTGGTATCTAGACTTTTAATGTCTCCATTGCTTATTTTTTTACATATTGAATATTCGATATGTGCTACAGCTCTATTGTTTTCATGTCCTGAGCCAGTTCCAGCTCCATTTATAATATCATCAATATCTATTGCATTTGTAATGTTTTCAATACTTAGTTTTCTATATTTTTCATACTCTGGTTTATTTATTTTTTTTCTTAAAAAATAGGCATATAGAAAGTAATATTCATCTTTTCCACTCTCACCATCCCAATATGTATCATCTAACTGATCGATTACACCTAAAGAGTGGTATTCAATATTTGAACCTTCACCTCTATGAATATAAGTTGAATCTGGTTGATAAATTTATTTAAAGTTAAATTCTGGATATGATTCTAAAATTCTTTTAATGTTACCTTTGTAATATACAGATTTGCCATAAGCTCCACCATTAAGTGAAACGTGAATTGTATCATCAGCAGTAATAGGTGATTTTTGATAAGTTTTGTTATCACTTGAATCGTTTAGAAAACTATCTTTTACCAGAGATATACCAACCGTATCATTGTAGGCTTTTATCAAACTTACGCTTCTCTTTTCATTGCATGATATTAGAAATACTACTATAAATACTATGTATGCTTTGTTCATTTTGAAATCTTTTTGAAAATGGGTGATTTAAAGTAATACTAAATTAATACACCCTGCGACAATTTGAATAATTAAAGATTAAATGATAAAAACTTTATGATATTTATGAAAGATTATACACAGTAGATAGAAAATGGATAAACTAAATTAAGAAGATTTTAGTCTCTAGTATTGTATATATCAAACTTGTTCATTGTAAATTGGGAATTATAGTTGAAGTGATTAGATGTGATTATTTTTAGAACTTGAAAGTAGTAATTTGCTTTAAGGACTAAAAACAGCTCTGAATTTAGCTCTGACTTCAGAAACTAAAAATGCCTAACTTCTTGTATATCAAGAAATTAGGCATTTGTTATCGTGATCCCAAGGGGAGTGACTTTTTGAACTTCATTAAACTCTCTTTATTCAACAAAGTATAGAATATATCAGTATTTAAGCACTATTAGAGAAAATATTTGTTTTGTTTATTCAATTAAATTTAGTTAAATTTGGTTATAAATAAAAAAAAGTGTCCGAAAAGTGTCCGAAATATGAATATAAATTTTTACTTAGAAAGACCGAACAAAAAAGAACTATGTTTAGTTTATGTTTTTGTTCGTGGATTAGATCCAAGCAATCATAGAAATGCTATTAAGATTAAAACTTATGTTGAAATACCAGCATCTGCATGGAATAGTAACAAACAGCAAATCAGAAGTAGCTTCAAAGACTATCAATTCCATAATTCAATACTTGAAGATTATAAATTAAGAACTATTGAGACTATCAATACTTTTAAAGATGAAAATCCATTTATTGAATTTACAAATCTTAGAGATAAAGTTAAACAAATAGTCCAAAAAAATGAAACTGTATTTAAAAAAATAATTCCTGAAGATGTAAAAATTTCAAGAGATTTTTTTGATGTATTAGATTTATACATAAAATCTAAAGGTGATGTAGTTGGTAAAACAACTATAAAACGTTATGTGGTAATTAAAAACCATTTAATAAAATTTGCAAACTCTAATAAGCTAAATTTAACAATAGATTCATTTACAAATGAAATAAGTGATAAACTAATAAAATATTTTTTAAAAGAAAAACACTTAAACAATACTATTTCAAGATCTCTCAAACAAATCAAAACTCTTCTGATATGGGCTAATAAAAGAGGTTATAAGGTTGAAATTAATGATGAAGCATTTCGATTTTTAAAGTATGATTCTGATATTATATATTTAACTGATAATGAAATCAAATTGATTGAGGATATTGATTTATCAGAACGACCAGCATTAGATAAAATAAAAGACTTATTCATTTTTCAATTGCATACTGGACAACGTTTTGGTGATGTACAAAGTTTAAAGTTTGACCAAGTTGTAGATTACTATTGGAATATGAGAACAGAAAAAACACAAGTTGTAAATAAAATACCATTATCTAATAGAGCATTAAATATAATTGAGAAATATAAATCGCTTAATCAATTACCTAGAATATCATCTCAAAAGATGAATGAGAATATTAAAGAGATATGCAAACTTGCTGGTATAGATACATTAGTTACAATAACTAGTTATAGAGGATCTCAAAAAATTGTAGAAGTAAAACCAAAATATCTCTTAATCTCTTCACATAATGCTAAGAAATCATTTGTAACAAAAGCAATAAATTCAGGGATTGATTTATCTACTGTTATGAATTTAACTGGTAATAAAGATCCAAAGACTTTAAAGAGATATTACGAAATAATGGATAAAACTAAAAAATCAGCAATAGCTGAAATGTTTAATTAAAAACAATTATAATGAATGATAATATAAAAAAATATTTGGAAGAATATGTTGAAAATAACAGTGAAAACATATTTAATAAGTACTTTAATGAAATACATAATCAAGAAATACTTAATATAAAAAACTCTATTGATTCAAAAACAGTCAATTTAGATGACTATCATTTGATTATGAATTCATTATCTCCTTTTACAAAAAATGAGCAAAAAAGTTTTAGCAATCAATTAAATGTAATCTCATTTATTAATCACTTCAAAAAATTTAACTTTCAAGAAAAAGAAACAAGTAAAGTTGATATAATTAATATTCGAAATCATTCTTTAATTAAAATAATAGACATGATTTTCGATCTCATTAAAAAAAATTATACAAATGAAATAATATCGACTCAAGAATATCGTAATTATAAATATTCTGATATTATTAATGATATTCAAAATCTTTCAGAGAAAGATCAATTTAAGAATTTATTAAATGTCAAATCTTCGTTTAAAACGTTTAAAGGTTTAGCTAATATGACATTTATGTTTAGTAATATTGATTTAATATCAGAAATATGCCTTTATTATCTTTTTACAATTCTCTTGATTGAATTTTTCCCAGTTGATTCAAGTATTATTAAATTATCAGATAATTTTAATTTTGAATATTTTATACAAAATAAATGTGATAATTTAGAATTGTTATTTGATAAAGGGTTATCAAATAATGAAATGAATTCTAAAAATGTATTAAAACGACCAGATGATATTACTATCTATTGGAATGGAACAGATAATGAATTTGTTGAAGTTATATATTTACTTATGGAAAGTGGTAAACTAGAGTTTAATATTGAAGATACTGTGAAAAATAATAAGGGGAAAAATTATTTCTATTTAAAAATTGCTGAAATTTTTAATGTATCTTTAAAGAGAAGCTATTCTTCAATCATTGATAATATCAAAGGTAGGAAGACTTTGGCAAAAAGTGAGTTTAAGAATAATAAATTAGAACATAATTTTATAGACATTCATAATATGATTATGAATGTAAAATCAAAGAATACATAAAAATCAACAGAGAAAAAATAACACAAACTCGTGTATAACTTTAAGTTGTTATATATCATTGAATTACATCTCTAAACAAATGAATTCATTTATAACCTCATTAACTCAACAAGAGTTAAAAGATCTAATTTGCTCTGCTCTTGTAGAACACGAGTTAAATAAGTTAAATCAAAAAGAAGTTAGCTTTCAAGGTGAGAGCAACTCATATTTTACCATAGAAGATGTAAGCAATCGACTTCATATATCTAAGGGTACAATTCACAACTTAATGAATAAAGGACTTATTCATTCTACTAAAGTAGGCAGAAGGAGACTGTTTACTGAATCGGACATCCAAGATGTAATATCTAGAGGTTCTAATGTTTAATACAATATCAACAGAGCAAATTACAAACCTTCTAGGCATTCTTAAAAGCAAAAATGGTAATTATCATTGCATTAATGCCAAAGCTCATCATAATGGAGATAAGAACGCTTCTCTTTCAATATCTATGAAAAATGGCAAAACAGTTTTCAATTGCTTTAGCTGTGGTATAAAAGGAGGTTTGTATCAGTTGGTATCACTTTCAAAGAACATTTCTTTAGAAGAAGCTAAAAAATTGGTGAATAAAGATTTATTTGGTAATGAGGTAAAAACCCCAAAACAAAATAAAAAAATAGTTAGTGGAGATTTTAGTTTCACTTGTGAATCAGGTGATATTTATAATTATCTTGAAAAGTATAACATTACTAATGAAGTAATGGGAAAAAACAAAGTATTTTCAGTTAAGAGTTTTACAAATATTGAGAATGGAACTACAGTTAATGGTAATAAACAAAATCCAATTTATTTGACTATTATTGAAAATGGATTCGTCAAAATCTATCAACCATTAAGTAAAAAATATAAACATAAATTCTATGGTAAAGGTAAAAATGAAATTCTATTTGGAAAAAATATATTTAATAAAGAAATCAAAGAATTAATAATTACTGGTGGATTGAAAGATATGTTAGTATTACAAACGTTAGGTTTCTCAGCAATTAGTTTCAACTCAGAAACTACAATGAATTTAGATGATAAATTTTTAAAATTTGTAGAATCTAAAAATATTAATGTTTTTTTGTTATATGACAATGATCAAACTGGTATTCAATCATCAGAAGCATTGTCAAATAAATATGGGTTTTATAAATTAGAATCAATAAATTCAATGCTTGTAGATGGTAAAAAAGATATTTCCGATTTAATATATTATCTAAATGATAAATCACTTGTTAAATCAATAATTGATAAAATCAAACTTGAAATGAAATTTATCACAAAATCAAAAGCTGAAAGTAGTTTTATTTCAGAAAATTTAATAAAGATATTACCCAAATATTTCAAAGATTTTATCTCAAATTATGAAAGTGATAAAGAAAAAGAGCTTTTAATTATCTCATTATTGGTTGCTCTGTCTAGTGTTTTTCATAAATTCAATATTGTATATGATAAAAAAATATTATATTTAAACTTATATGCTTTTATAATTGCTGAAGCTGGGAGTGGGAAAAGCATAATGCTCAAAGTTAAACAATTAATTGATGGATATATAAAGCAATTCAATGTGCAATCAAAAGGTGATTATAGGAGTTTTATTGTACCAGGTAATATAAGTAAAAGTGCATTGTATTTATCACTTGCTGATAATAAAGGATGCGGTTTAATTATAGAATCTGAAGCAGATGTTATTTCTTCTTCTCAAAAAACTGAATATGGTGAAACAAATGATTTACTAAGAAATTTCTTTCATAATGAAAGAGTAAGTGTTCTAAGAAAAGATACATCTAGTAATGTTACGATTGAAAATCCTAAATTAGCACTTTTAATATCAGGAACTCCAAATCAAGTTAGAAAATTAATTGATACAAGTGAAAATGGACTTTTTTCAAGGTTCTTTTATAAAATAATGAATTCAACTTATGAATTTAAAGATGATATTTTTGATGATATTGATTTAATTGAAAACAAAATAAATGAATTGAGTGAACAGCTATTGAAGTTTATGAATAAAATTGAATCAGACAAAGATATTAGAATTATAATGCCAAAAGAACTAGGTAGTAGATTTATTAATCACTTTAAATTAAAAGCAAGCGAAATAGAAAGGGCTGAGGTTAAGAAAAATATTGGTTTAGTTTACAGACTTGGAGCAAAGTATATTAAAAGTATGGGTGTACTTGCTGTTGCAAGATTGATATTTGAAGAAAGTATCCCAGACAAAATAATCATAAGTGAAGAGGATTTCCAAATAATGAGAATTATAGGTGATAGTTTGGAAAGTGATAGCGATTTGATTTTCAACTTGTACCAAACTAATACTAAGAATCAAGATGTTTTCCAATACTTACCTAGAGAATTTAATGCTAACCATCTAAAAAAGTTGTCTATTGTAATTGCAAAAGATGAAAGAACTGTTCGTAGATTGTTAGATGAAGAAATACAAAATGGTAAAATTATTCGTGTGAAACAAGGTGAATATAAGAAATTAGTGTAGTGGGAATGCGTGTCAAAATGTCAAAATGACAAATTGACATTTTGACAAAGAAATAGAATAGTATAATTATATAATCGTTTTTATGTTTTTAAAGCAATTTTGTGCATCAATTGATTATAAAAATAGCACTAGGGAGCTTAATTCTAATGCTATTTTTGTTTAATAGAAGTGTGAAATATAAATATTGACAAATTAACATCTTTGTTTAATACATCTTTAAAAACTCTTTATTTACAATTAGCTTTTTCTTTTTTGCTATTAATTGTTTCAGATTTTTAATTTCATATATAACATTTTCTTTAGCTCTTTTTTGCTGATTTAGGTTATCATTCTTTGTCGGAGAATCATACTTTTTTATTTCTTTTATTAGAGAAGTTTGAAGAGAATCTAAAAATTGATTTCTTCTTATTATGAATTCCACAGACTTATCTTCTTTGGTATCTAGACTTTTAATGTCTCCATTGCTTATATTTTTACATATTGAATATTCGATATGTGCTACAGCTCTATTGTTTTCATGTCCTGAGCCAGTTCCAGCTCCATTTATAATATCATCAATATCTATTGCATTTGTAATATTTTCAATACTTAGTTTTCTATATCTTTCATACTCTGGTTTATTAATTTTTTTTCTTAAAAAATAGGCATATAGAAAGTAATATTCATCTTTTCCACTCTCACCATCCCAAAATGCATCATCTAATTGATTGATTACACCTAAAGAGTGGTATTCGATATTTGAACCTTCGCCTCTATGATTATAAGTTGAATCTGGATCAACAATATTTATGAAGTTGAATTCAGGATAACTATCTAAAATTCTTTTAATATTACCTTTGTATTTTTGAATTTTTCCATAAGCTCCACCATTAAGTGTTACTATAATTGTATCATCAGCAGTAATAGGTACTTTTGGATAAATATTATTAACACTAGTATCTTTAAGAAAAAGTTCTTGTTTCTTAGATTTATCAACAGAATCATTGTTATCTTTTACCTTTTCATTGCAAGATATTAAAAATACTACTAATAATACTAGGTATGCTTTGTTCATTTTGTACTTTATTGAAGTTAGTGAAATATTTAAATACAAATATAAATCATAATGCGACAGGAAATGGAAAATGTAAAAATAATGTTGAAATAAATGAATTTATTCTATAAAATAGCACTAAAGAGCTTAATTCTAGTGATATTGTTGTTTAAATGAGTTAAATAATGTAAATTAAAACTATATTTAGTGATTAAACGTTAGATAATGTGAAATAAAGTTATTACAGAATGTACTTAAAGGATTTTATGAATTATAATATACAAGTAACAGATATTACACCAGATAGATTTAAAAGTTTAATTAATCATTTAGGTATTCAAGTTAAACAAGTAGGTAAATATTTAAATATTTCTGGTGAAGCAAGATCACATAGACTAGCAAATAGATATGTTAAATACATAGGATTAGAAGAAATTTATGCAGTAAAGGCTATTAGTAAAGCGAAATTTGGTACAGTTGATGCTTTTGGTGATGCTTTGATTAAAATGCAACTGGAGGAAATTGCAGTCAAGTTACATTTAAGATATAAGCACCAGGCACACTTGCAATTAGTAAGAAAAAGAATTGAAGCAGAAAAACAAATTAAAGCTATGAGTAATTATATTTTTCAATTAGAACAAATAATTGAAACTTCTCAAGAAAATAAAAAAACAGCTGGAAAATATAAGAAAAAAGTTTTTGAATTACCAGAACTTTTAGAAGAAATAAATGATGAAGAATTGATTGAAAATGAAAATAGCTTAAATGATGAAATAAATGATTATAGTGAAATAAGAAATATTTTATCAAATAATAGTCTTTTGGATTTGAAAAATACTTGGTTAAAGATGCCAGAGCAAAAAATTGAAGAATTAATACTTGCATCAATTCATCAAGATCCAGATAAAATAAAAGAAATACTTAATGAAGCATTAAAATAAACTACGTTATGTTAATCCAAACTTTCTCAGAGTACTATAATAATGAAGGACGTTAATAATAGAATTGGTTATTAAAAAACTCCTTTCACAAAAATTTACACAGCTTTAGACAATTATTAATTTTTCTAATATTTATAAGGTTTTAAAGTGATTTTGTATTTATTATAGTTTAATACTTCTTTAAAAACTCTTCATTTACAATTATTTTTTTCTTTTTTATATAGAGTGCTTTCAAATTTTTAATTTTAGATATAACATTTTCATGAGCTCCTTTTTCTCATTTATGTTATCATTCTTTATCGGAGAAAAACACTTTTTTAATTAATAAATCAGCTGTGTTTGAAGAGAATCAAAATAATGATTTCTTTTTATTCATTTTAGACATTTTTAATTAAGCAAATATACAAAAGATAGCGACAAATCAGAATTTTAGTGGATAAATACTTTAATTTACTTTTCCTCACAAATTAAAGCCATACTAAACCATTAAAAAAGAAAAAAAGTAGCTTATAAACGATTTATGAAAGAAAGTCTGCAAAGGCTGATGGGATGAGGGATTTAAACAATATGTCCCTTCTTTATTCCAAGTTTTTGCATTTTAGAAGTTAAAGTTGTTGGTGAAAGTCCTAAAAGAGCCGCTGCTCCTTTTGCACCATTTACTTTTCTATTACATGCTTTAAGAACATAAAGTATATAATCCTTTCAATGCTCAATTAATAGGTTTGATATTAAAACCACTTTCTGTGCTTTTGGTATTTTTAATTAACTGCTAGTTTAATACTATTAATCTCCATTCGAACACTCATCAATTTAAATTATGAAGCTAATTGTTTTCCAAATATTAGCTTGAACTTAATTGTTATTTTCCGTAATTTGTAAGGTTCTGGATTAATAAATTAAAATAGAATATTATTTCTGTACATTTACAAGAAAAACAATGAAAAAATTAATACAATATTTAGAGTCTCTTACTATTAAAAGAAGTTTCCAACTTTTTTCAATTTTAGCAATCATAAGTATATTATATGTTGGATATACGGCTTTCCCTGCATTAAAAAGAATGAATGAAATTCATACTAAGTTTTATGAGCACCCATTTAAAACTACTAATAATGTTCAAAATATAAAATACAACACAATATATTCAGCTAGAAAAGTAAGAAATATTATTAATAATTCAGATTCAAATTATAGATTTAAAGAATTTCAAACAATTAAAAAATTAAATTTCGAAACTTACAATAACTTATTACAGTTAAGAACTACATTTTTAGGAGATCAAAAATTAGTTACAGTTTCTGAAGTTCTTTTTAAAAAATTGGATTTTCACTTTAATAGAATTATAGAATTAAGTAATGAAGGTAAAAATAAAGAGGCTTGGGATCTATCTCTTAATGAATCAAAAGATAATCCATATAATGAATTGATCGATAATTTAGATAAAATTTACATATCAGCAAATAATTTTAGTTTAAAAATA
>JAPLFM010000075.1 GCA_026390675.1 Candidatus Kapaibacterium sp.
ATAAAATGTTTTTTTAGGTGAGGCAAATGTTCCTGCATTTGAATCATTTCCATTAGGATCTAAATAAACTGTTTGAGTTGGTGTTGGAATGATAGGACTATTTACAATTGGAAGTTGCGCATTTGATATATAAAATACAAACTGAAGCAAGCTGAAAAGAATAATTTTTTTTTGCACGATAAACAATCACAATGTTTTAAATAATTTTAGAGAATTTAATATTACTAAAAGAGAAGTACTTCGCTATTATTTCGACAATACTGAACATAACTCATTTATTTACAACTCTCATTAAATGCTATCAAAATTAACCTTTTTTCTATTATATATCAAAATAATTATTGGATAATTGTTAATTTATTTGTTTTTGTAGAGACAGGATTCAATCTTGTCTAAATAATCATTTATAAGATATAATTTTTATCTCTTTCAAAATTAGGGATTGAAATATTCATCTTCATTCCATTTTAATGGATTACATTCTATATAATTCCTTACATTTAAAAGTTCGACTTCATTTCTTATTATTCTGTCATAAAATCTTGATTGCCAAACTTCAAATTTACTATCATCAAGAAATGTTCTAATATTTCGTGTAGCAAATGATTTTAGATTACCTACAACCTCTGAAATGTTATATTTTTTATTAATTTCATTTTTATCGTTTATTATTATTATAAAGTGAATATGATTTGGCATTATAACAATTTCGTCAAGTTCAAGGTTTGGATAATAGTTAGGTAAGTTATACCAAACTTTTAATACCAATTCTCCAATTTCGGTTAGCACTATGCTATTTTCTATAATATTTGAAAATATACATTTTTTATTTTTAGAACAAATTGTAATGAAATAAGCACCCGATTGTGAATAATCATAATTCGTTAGTCTACTTGACTCAATTCTATATTTATTCTGGAATTTCATTTTTATTAATTGTTAATTTATTTGATTTAAGATAAATAAATTTATAAAAAATTCATTATACATTTATTTAACATTTGTAGAGACAGGATTCAATCCTGTCTAAATTTATTTGTTTTATGAGACAGGACTTAGTCCAGTCTCTACAAATCCAATAACCCCTCCCAAATAATTTATTCGTTACAGTTAACATTTATTTGATATTAAATTATATAAATACCAAAATAAAAAAAAATCAACATTTGTAGAGACAGGATTCAATCCTGTCTAAATATATTTTTTTTATGAGAAAGGACATAGTCCAGTCTCTACAAATCCAATACCCCTTCCCAAATAAATTATTCGTTAAAGTGTGAAATAATCATTAATTTACATAGATATAATAAACAAAAAATGAAAATTAATGAGCATATCAAAATCAGGTGAAAATCAAAGGGCTGTTACTACTCTTAGGCTAACTCAAATGAAGAAAAGCAAAGAGAAAATTAGCTCGCTTACTGCCTACGATTTCCTAACAGCAAAAATATTTGACGAAGCCGGTGTGGATTTAATTCTTGTAGGTGATTCGCTAGGAAATGTATTCCAAGGCAATGAAACTACTCTTCCAGTTACAATTGAAGAAATGATCTACCACACAAAAGCAGTTGTAAAGGGTTGCACTCGTGCTTTGGTAGTAGCTGATATGCCTTTTATGAGCTATCAAGTTGCTTCAAACGAGGCTCTTAGAAATGCTGGAAGAATAATGAAAGAATCAAATTGCAATGCTGTGAAGCTTGAAGGTGGGGCAAGAGTTTGTAAAACAGTAAATAAAATTACTAAAGCTGGCATCCCAGTAATGGGACATCTTGGTTTGACTCCTCAAAGTATAAACAAGTTTGGTTCGTATAGGGCAAGAGGTACCAACGAAGAAGAAGCTGAGAAAATCTTTAATGATGCTATTTTGCTTCAAGAAGCTGGTGCTTTTGCAATAGTCTTAGAAAAAATACCAGCCGAACTTGCTAAAAAGATAACTGAAGCACTTGAAATTCCTACCATTGGTATTGGTGCAGGGCAGTATTGTGATGGACAAATACTTGTTTATACTGATATGCTTGGACTTACAGTTGACTTCAACCCTCGCTTTGTGCGTAGATATGCTGAGCTTAGTGAAACAATTACAAGTTCTGTAAGTAATTACATAAAAGATATTAAAGATTTGAATTTCCCAAATGAAAATGAATCATATTAAAAGGTAAAAAAATGAATTTAGAAGCAATACAATTAGAATTGCAAAAAGCAAATATTGATGGTTGGTTATTTTATGATTTTCGTGGTAGAGATGCAATTGCTACTCGAATATTAGGAATTGACCCAAATCATTTCTCTACTCGAAGATGGTTTTACTTTATTCCAGCTAAGGGCGAACCTCGAAAACTTGCAAATGCTATCGAACCAGCATATTTGGATTTTCTTCCAGGCTCAAAAGAAATTTATATGCCTTGGAAAGAACTTCCGGGTAAATTATCGCAACTTTTGGAAGGAGCTAAAAATGTGGCAATGCAATGGTCACCAAATTGCTCTATACCTTATATCTCAGTAGTTGATGGTGGTATGATTGATTTGATTCGTTCACTTGGAGTAGAAGTAGTTTCAAGTGGTAATTTAGTTAGTATTTTTGAAGCACATCTTGATGAAAAGGGTTGGCAAAGCCATTATGATGCTGGTCAAATAATGATGAAAATCAAAGATATGGCATTTGATGAAATAGGCAATCGTATAAAAGCTGGCAATCCACCAACTGAATATGAAATTCATATGTTTATGAGAGATTTGTATGAGCAAAACGGCTTAGAAGCTGATCACGGTCCAATTGTTGGAGTGAATGAGCATGCTGCAGATCCTCATTTTGATAACGCACCTGACAATTCATTTACAATGAAAGAAGGGGATTTAGTTTTAATTGACTTATTTGCTAAAGAAAAGAAAGATCCAAATAGTGTTTGGTACGATATTACTTGGATGGGCTTCATAGGAGATAGTATTCCAGCTCGAATCCAAGAAGTATGGGAAATAGCTAAAAATGCTCGTAATTCTGCATTGAACTTAGTAAAAGAAAGATTTGCAAGTAACACTCCTCTGCAAGGTGGAGAAGTAGATGATGCAGCTCGTAATGTAATCAATTCTGCAGGATTAGGAAAGTATTTTATTCACCGTACTGGTCATAATATCTCAGCTACTCTTCACGGTAATGGTGCTCATTGCGATAATTTTGAAACTAATGATACTAGATTGATTATCAAAGGTTCTTGCTTCTCAATAGAGCCTGGAATTTATATTGCTGAAGAGAAAATTGGTTTCCGTACTGAAATTGATATATTTATCAAAGAAGATGGAGAAGTAGTTGTTGTTGGTGAAATTCAAGATGAAATTATTAAAATTAAGTATAAATAAAATTAAATATTAAAAATGAAGAAAGAAGAAATTATAGAGCGATTTATTCGCTATGCAAAAATAGATACTCAATCAGACCCATTAAGCACTACTTTTCCAACTACTATGAAGCAATTTGACTTGTCAAATTTACTTTGCAAAGAGCTTTTGGAAATGGGAATAAGCAATGCAAAAGTTGATGAAAACTGCTATGTGTGGGCTGAAATTGCTTCAAACATACCAAGCACCCACCCAAATTATGGCAAAGTGCCTGCAATTGGATTTGTTGCTCACGTTGATACATCTCCAG
>JAPLFM010000328.1 GCA_026390675.1 Candidatus Kapaibacterium sp.
AGATAGTGGATTCTTTTACAATGACAAACTGACTTTATTTGGTTGATAGGGGGTTGATTTGAAAATATGAAATTATATTGTCATTTTTAACAAGAAACCAAATATTTCTTCTTTATGTAATTTGTTTTGGACAGCTATGATAAATCATTATTTATTCCTCTATTTCTACTTGAGAAAGCAATTTTATTATTAAATAATCTTAAATTTGATAAATAATAAATTTTAACATAAGATTCCTCATATAAATATTCCCAAGTGTTCCCAAAGTCATTTGTTTTTTTTACAAAATTTAAATACAATTTATCTTTAATATCATATCCACTGACTGCAATAGTATTTTTATCTAAAATAATTGCACTATATAATTTACTATTTTCAATATTAGAATTTAATGCTTTAAAAGTTTTACCGCCGTCTTGAGTTAAAAAAACATTTTCAAAATCACAAATCATACCTAAATTTTCATCATAGAAGTGTATTTCTCTAATATCATTTTTTGTTGGGGAATTTAATTCGTACCAGCCTTCTTGCGAAATACATTTTGAATAAATTAATAAAATTAATATTATTAATTTTATCATTATTGACCTCCAAGAATTTTAATATCATCGTCAATTTTAATAAATGATGCATCACTTAATTTAATTTGTATAATTTGAGCATTAGAAGGACATCCAATTAAAGGGTATCTTAAATCTTCTGGGTCAAGACTTAATGCACTTACCAAAAACAACATGTAATAGCCAGGTGGTAATAAATTAGGATTACTTGGAATAATAATATCAAATTCTTCTTTTTCAAAATCTAAATTAGAATTTTCAATATAAGGAGTATCAACATCACCTAATATCTTTAATCCAACATATCTTTGGTCAAAATTGAAAGCATGAGTTACAGAACCAAGTCTAATTAATCCAATACGATCTCTTCTTAGGTTTTTAATTTTCCAACCCGATGCTAATTTGATATGTAACTTTTCGTTCATTGTTTATTAAATAGGTTCAGCATTTATTGATACCGGACTAGCTGACCAAGCAGTAGTTGGTGTTTGAAATGTAGAAACATTTTTTACAGTACCTTCTGTGGTAGTAGCCCCATCATAATTATATGCATAAGATGCATATTTAGTTATAGGTATTGGACTTGATGATTGGAGAGATAACCATCCACCAGGGAAATTTGCCATATAAACCTCAATTAAGAATGATATAAGAAAGAACAATGTTATTTAATATTTAATTAACTTACTATAAATATATTTTAAATCCTAATTATATTTGCAAAAAGTTTTCAACAAAATTGTGAGAGCAAAATGTCTTCTGCCATCTTGATATTAGATTAGATATATACAATACAAAAGCACCTCTAAAACTAATTTAGAAGTGCTTTTGTATTTTTAAGTGAAGTATATATTATTCACCAGTATATAAGTCACCTTGTTTATCTTTTGGATTAGCTGGGTTAGTTCCTTTCAAAGATTTAATAAAACAAGCAACTTGATACATTTCAGCTGCACTCAAGTCTGTTTTCCAAGATTTCATTCCTTTGTCAGGCTTTCCATATTTAATTGTTTTAAACACAGCTTTGATATCTCCACCATTTATCCAATAGTCATCAGCAAAGTTAGGACCTACTATCCCTTGACCACCAGCACCATGACAAACTACGCAGTTTTTATCAAATACAACTTTTCCTTTTGCAAGGATTTCAGGTATTTTTGACAATTTAGCATTTGTTTCATCAACTGAATTTACATTTTTAATCATAAACTCAGCTACTTGCTTATTTCCTTCTGCAATTTGATCTTCATATTCTTTTGTTTGAAGGTCGCCAGTACCTAAAAATAAATAGTGGAACAAATAAAATACAGCAAAAGCAATAGTGAAATTGAACATATATTTAAGCCAAGGAGGCATACTATTATCCAATTCCATAATCCCATCGTAATTATGATCTAAAAGTTCATCTCTATCACTTTTATTTCTACTTAAGCTTTCACCAATATAAGATACTTTTTCACCATTTCTTCTTTTCTTATTAATATGTAAAAAATAAGCCAAAATAGGGAATAAAACTACCGAAGATGCTAAAATGATTAAGAAAGTCTTTCCAACAGAAAGGTATTGAGCATATACTTTATCCAAATGCTCGCTTCCTTCAGCAGAAAGTAGTGTATTTGCAATTAATAAAATTGACATAGTTGCAAATAAATTTTTATATATATTATTTTTTTTCATATTATTTACTCACAAATTTATTTACATCACTGTCATTTAAAGGAAGATTGCTAATTTCATCAACTAATTCTTTTTTCATAGTTACAACATAAACTGTCATCGCAATAAAAAAAGCAAAGAAAAACAAAAGAGAAATCATTGGTAATATATCAATACCAGCTATTGATTCAAGATAAAATTTGAATTTCATAGTTTAGTTCCCCTTCTTTTGTAATTTAATATCAGTTCCAAGTCTTTGCAAGTATGCAATAAGAGCAATAATTTCTTTTTCTTTATTGACTTTTATTTTAGGATTGTCTTTTTGAAGACGAGCAACTATTTCATCAGCTTGTTTCCATAAGTCATCATTAGCTTTTAAATCATATCCAACAGCATAAGGAACTCCAAGAGTTTGCATAGCTCTAATTTTTGCAGGAGTAGTACTTACATCAATATTTTGATCATATAGCCACGGATATGTAGGCATAATTGAACCAGGAGACATTGATTCAGGATCTATCATGTGGTTATAGTGCCAAGAGTCAGGATATTTACCACCAACTCTATGCAAATCTGGACCTGTTCTTTTTGAACCCCATTGGAAAGGATGATCATAAACAAACTCACCAGCTTTTGAATATTCACCGTATCTAACAGTTTCACTTCTAAAAGGTCTAACCATTTGAGAGTGACATGTATAGCAACCATCTCTAACATAGATATCTCTACCTTGAAGTTCTAAAGGAGTATAAGGTTTTACACTTGAAATAGTAGGAATGTTAGATTTAATTAAAAATGTAGGTATTATTTCAACCATACCACCAATTAAAATAACTAACAAACTTGTAACAACCATAATTACTGGTTTTCTTTCAAAATATCTGTGCCATCCTTCGCTAGAAGCAGGAGTAAAGTTCTTGTCTAATGGTGCAGCTTCAGCTTCTTCATTCGCTAAGAAATTACCAGATTTAACAGTTTTAACTATATTATAAACTAAAATTAAAGCACCTACAAGATACAATGTTCCACCAACTGATCGCAATGCATACATAGGTAAAATATTTGTAACTGTTTCTAAGAAGTTGGGATATTTTAAAATACCTTCTTCTGTAAATTCTTTCCACATCAAACTTTGAGTAAATCCAGCCCAATATAAAGGTAATGAGTAAAGGATGATACCTAAACTGCCAATCCAAAAGTGTATATTAGCAAGTTTTTTTGAATACAATTCAGTTCTAAACATTCTAGGGATTAACCAGTAAAGAATACCAAAAGTTAAAAATCCATTCCAACCCAATGCGCCAATATGTACGTGACCAACAATCCAGTCTGTATAGTGAGCAATTGCATTGATATTTTTAAGCGAAAGCATTGGTCCTTCAAAAGTTGACATACCATAGCAAGTTACAGCAACAACCATAAATTTCAATACAATATTATCTCTAACTTTATCCCAAGCACCACGTAGTGTTAGCAAACCATTTACCATACCACCCCAAGATGGAGCAATTAGCATAAATGAAAATGCAACTCCAATGGTTTGAGCCCAATCAGGTAATGCAGTATATAATAAATGGTGAGGTCCAGCCCAAATATAAAGGAAAGTTAATGCCCAAAAGTGAATGATTGAAAGTTTATAAGAATAAACTGGTCTTTCTGCTGCTTTTGGCATAAAATAATACATTAAACCAAGATAAGGAGTAGTTAAGAAAAATGCAACTGCATTATGACCATACCACCATTGCACTAATGCATCTTGCACACCAGCATACCAAGAATAGCTTTTGAACAAACTAATTGGCAATTCAAATGAATTTACAATATGTAAAACAGCAATAGTTACTAATGTAGCAATGTAGAACCAAATAGCAACATAAATATGTCTTTCTCTTCTTTTTATAAGAGTACCAACAAAATTAATACCAAATACTACCCAAATCAAAGTAATAGCTATGTCAATTGGCCACTCCAATTCAGCATATTCTTTACCAGTAGTAAATCCTAAAGGAAGAGTAATTGCAGCAGATACTATAATAAGCTGCCAACCCCAAAAGTTTATATTACTTAGCAAGTCGCTAAACATTCTTGCTTTAAGTAGCCTTTGGAGTGAATAATAAACCCCCATAAAAATACCATTACCCACAAATGCAAAAATCACTGCATTGGTATGTAGTGGTCTTATTCTACTAAATGTGATGTATTGGATGCCCATATTTAAGCTTGGGAAAACTAATTGCAATGATGCAATCAATCCTACAAGCATACCAACTACACCCCAAAGTATTGTTGCATAGGCAAAGTATTTGACAATCTTATTGTCATAATAGAACTTTTCTGTACTCATAACTCCTCTTAAAAATTACTTTAAATCATTACTTTTATTATCATCAAATAGAATTCTTACTGATGGCGTATAGTCATCATCATACTGACCACTTTTGATTGCATAAATAAATGCAAACAAAAAACCACTAGCTAAGAATATACTTATTATTATTAATACAATTAAAACACTCATTAATTTATCTTTTTATAATTTAATTATAATTTCAAATTCAAATTAATAATATTTTAAAAATAAAACTATGACTTTGGTCATAGTTTTAAAAAAGTTAATAATTTGATATGTTTTGATTTGGTTGAGTTGATTTATTAGGTTTTTGATTGCTTTATAAAAGAAAAAGCCACTTTTTAAGTGGCT